>WFVK01000051.1 GCA_015491705.1 Nitrospirota bacterium
AATTATGACAAGGCTCAGGGAGCGCCGCACGAAGCTGCGGAAGATCAACAATGAAGAGATAGATAAACTCGCTGAAATCCTCAGCACGAGGGAACTGGCAAAGTTTATAATCTTCAGGCAGGACTTTGACCGGGAATTAAGAAAAATCATCGCAAAGGTCAGGGGGAAGAAGGCTCGCAGACCCGGCAAGCGGGGGTATGACTTCCCTGATGACGGCAGCATGTGAAATCCGGGGAGACCATGTTTGAAAATCTGAGGCAATTCCTGATAATATGGTTTATAAAAACGCTCCAGAAATACGGGCCCCGCAAGGTCCGTGTTCTCGGGAAATCGCTTGAAATCTCCGAGAGAGTGTTTAACCCCCGGTTTTATTTTACAAGCGTGTTCATGGCAGAAAACATCAGGGTAAAGAAGGATGACATTGTGCTGGATATGGGAACAGGCTCGGGCATCCAGGCAATAATTGCAGGGCAGGAGGCATCAAAAGTCATAGCCGTGGATATAAATCCCGAGGCCGTCAGGTATGCCAGGAAAAATGTATGCGCCAACGGCCTGGATAAAACCGTCTCGGTAATCGAGGGAGACCTTTTCTCTTCACTGGACAGGGGGCAGAAGTTCAGCGTCATTATCTTTACGCCTCCTTACCTTGACGGCAGGCCTTCCAATGATTTTGAGCATGCCCTGTTTGATTTCAACAAAGACCTGCTCAGAAGGTTTTTCAGCGATGCACGACAATACCTCGAGCCGGGCGGATATGTCCAGATGCTGTATTCATCAATTGCAGATCCCGCGCAGGCCCTGAAAATACCGGCGGAGCTCGGCTGGCGGCACGAACTGGCGGCGCGGGAGAGAACCATGGGGGAAGAGTTTATGATTTACAGGTTTCGCCTGAACTGCAGCCGGAGTCAATAGTTCGTCAATTGGAGAGACTGACCGGTTAACCTTAAATGTTGCATAAACGGGCACTAATTTTATGCTTAACCTTAACGTTGCATAAAGCGGACGGAGAGCCCCGCCGTAAAACCTTTATAAAGCGATGGGATATTGGAAATAGGTCTCTGTTGCAGGAAGTAACGGGGAGTGAAATTGCAAAAGAGGTTGATATGCGTGCTGAATATTTCCTCAAGGAATCGCAGATAAAGCTTTTCCGCCGGGCTCTCCGGCATGCGGGTGATGGTGTTATGCAACTGTAAGGTTAACCCGGGAACCGGGAGAAGGTGGAGGATTATGATAATAGGAATAATGTCGGATTCACACGACCATATCGAAAACATTAACAAGGGCATCGAGATATTCAGAAACAGGAAAGTCGACCGCGTGCTGCACCTCGGGGATTATGTGAACCCCAATTCGGTCAGGGCCTGCCGCGGCGTGGAGTTCACAGGGATATTCGGGAACAACGACGGTGACAAGTTCAGGCTTATAAGCGCGTTTAATGACATAGGCGGCCGGATCAGGGGTGAATTTTATGAGTTTGAGGAGGACAATCTGAAATTCGCATGTTACCACGGAACCGAGTTGCAGTTGAAGAATGCCCTGGTGGAATCGGGGAACTACGATGTGGTCCTGTACGGGCATACGCACAAATGCGAAAATGTCAAAATCGGAGACACCCTCGTCCTTAATCCCGGAACAACCCACGGCTTTGAGTACGGGCCGACAGTCATGATATTCGATACCCGGACAAGGCAGGCGGAATTCATTGATTTATAAGGCATTCTATCATGTCCCGCCTGTGGTGTCGACGCAAGCGGAAGGCAGGGCATGACCGCAACAGATATGGAAAAAATATTTACAAAAAAGCGTTGCCCGGGCTGACCAGCCGTAAAGATCTATTACTGCTTTCATTGACAAACTTCCGATGGTTTTGAAATAATAATAGTTGTACTAAAGCGCAACTATTTCAATTCCAGAAAATAAACACCGGTCAAAAAAGATTGATAAAATTTATCGGCGCCAACAAATCCTTTAACAATCGCCTTGTACTGAAAAATATCAACCTCGAGATTGCCAAAGGAGAGGTCATCGTCATATGCGGCCCCAGCGGAGCCGGCAAAAGCACCCTGCTCAGGACCATCAACAAGCTCGAGCCGATAGACGACGGCGAGATAATCGTTGACGGCATGTATCTGTCCGACCCCAAAACAGACCTGACCGCCCTCAGGGCGGAGATCGGGATGGTTTTCCAGCACTTCAACCTCTATCCACACAAAACCGCAATCAAGAACATCACACTCGCCCCCCGGAAGGTAAGGGGTTTAAGCAGGAAAGAGGCAACGGAAAGGGCGGAAAAACTCCTTGAAAAGGTCGGGCTTTTACACAGGCGTGACGCCTATCCCGTACAGTTGTCAGGCGGGGAGCAGCAGCGGGTTGCCATAGCAAGGAGCCTTGCCATGGAGCCGAAGATAATGCTCTTTGACGAGCCTACATCAGCCCTTGATCCCGAACTTATCAATGAAGTCCTCGATGTCATGGTATCTCTTGCAAAAGAGGGTATGACAATGGTGGTCGTCACGCACGAGATAGGTTTTGCCCAGAAAGTCGCCGACAGAGTGGTCTTCATGGACAACGGGGAAATCCTTGAGATAGGCGCTCCGCCGGATATATTCGTAAATCCCCGCCATCCGCGTACAAAAGAATTCATGAGCAGTGTCTTTCACATTCCGGTTTTCAATGTGAATCAGGAGGAGGATCAAGATTTTTGAATTAGCGTATGAATTCGACTGGAGTATCCCCTTCAGGGAGCCTTACCTCTCAATGATGATTACAGGGGTCAAGGTAACGTTAATTCTTCTCGCGGCAACTACCGTCACCTCTCTCGTCCTGGGCACCGTAATCGCAATAATGCGCATATCACGGATAAAAATCCTGCGGGTGCTCGGCACCCTGTATGTCGAGATATTCCGCAATATCCCCGGCCTGTTCTGGATACTATTCTTCTACTTTGTTTTCCCTGATCTCCTTCCCTGGGGGCTGGGCGTGAAGCTCAACAGTTACCTGTATTATCCAATAGTGGCGGGCATACTCGGACTCACCGTTGATAATGCCTCATATGTATCCGATATCCTCCGCAGCGGCAGGCTGGCCATACCGCACGGCCAGAGAGAGGCTGCCATATCCACGGGGCTGAGCCGCGTGCAGCAGTATCTGCACGTGCTTCTCCCGCAGATGTTCAGGATCACCCTGCCTCCGCTGGGAACCAGGATGGTGCACAATTTCAAGAACACGTCCCTGTGCATGGCCATAGCCGCTCCGGAGCTTACATGGGCCACGCAGAATATCGAATCACTGACCTTCCGCGGCATCGAGGCGACCACTATCGCGACACTGTTTTATATATTCCTGGCGGGAATAATGGTTTCAATGATTATCCTTCTGGAGAAATGGTGGAAGATTGATGTGTCCAGTATAAGCCATTCAAAGGCATAGAGACTATGGATTTGCTCGAACAGTTCTCCAATATAAAATTCTATCTGTTAGGCTCGTATCCGCAGGGTGAGATCGGCGGCCTCCTGCTGAATATCATACTCGCACTTCTTACAATATGCCTGAGTTTCTGGTTCGGCGTGCTGCTGGGCTACAGCAGGCTTTCGTGCAGGCTGTACATCAAGCTGCCGTGCATGGCATACATAGAAATCGTCCGCGCAACGCCTCTGATCATGATAATCTTCTGGGTCTATTTTTTCCTCCCGTATATCGCAGGGACGAATATCACGGTTTTCTGGAGCGCGGTCGCCTCCCTCTGCATATACGCCGCAGCATACCAGGCGGAGATTGTCAGGGCGGGCATAATAGCAGTGCCCAAGGGACAGCTTGAAGCCGCATTGTCGACAGGGATGTCGAGGTACAGGGCGATGAGGCACGTGATACTTCCCCAGGCTTTCAGGATTATGGTGCCGTCGTTTTTGAGCTTTTTCGTATCACTGTTCAAGGACACATCCACTGTCTTCATCATCGGGGTTATCGAGTTGACGCAGGCGGGCATAATCATAAGCCAGAGGGAACCCAACAAGATGTATGCCGCCTATGTATGTATGGGGATAGGATTCTGGATTGTGAGCTTCAGCATATCACAGCTTGCCAGAAGGCTGGAGAAACGGATCGGCATATTCGACCTCGAATCCTACAGGCCCGATGCGTGCAGAGATGAATTCATGCTCCTGCCGAAGAAGAAAATAGCGGGTGAAGAGACACCGCCGGACATTAGCTGCCGTTCAGCGGATTCACGATAAGGCTGCGCAGGAGTAAATGGTGGGCAGTCGTGGAATCGAACCACGGACACGAGGATTTTCAGTCCTCTGCTCTACCGACTGAGCTAACTGCCCGTGGACAAAATCATAACCCATATTTTTTTTGAAAGTCAAGCTGTGCAAACCATGTGAATCACTGAAACGATAATAACCATATTCCGGGGTTAATCATTAACAATCTGCGGCTCAATAATTTTGTCATGGTCAAGAAAACGGACATCCTGATGGCGGGAGCCTCGGGCGCCCTTCTCATAACCGGCTTTCAGCCGCTTGATTATTCCCTGATCACATGGTTCGCCCTTGTCCCGCTCCTGACGGCCGTAAGAGATAAAAATGCCCGGGCGGCCCTGTTCCTGGGGACACTGGCGGGTCTGGTATATTTTCTGGGGACAATCTACTGGGTGTCCCACTCCATGTATGTATACGGCAACCTCCCCGCGGCTGCAAGTTTCCTGATACTTCTCCTGCTCTGCCTTTACCTCGCCCTTTATACGGGGGTTTTTGCGCTGCTGTTTAATTTCCTTTCAAAAAGATCACGGGTGCCCGCGCTTTTAAGCGTGCCTGTTTTATGGGTCGCCCTTGAATACATCCGCACTTACGCTCTTACCGGATTCCCGTGGGCATTGCTGGGATATTCCCAGTACAGGCTCCTGCCCCTCATACAGATTGCCGATATTACGGGGGTCTACGGCGTCTCCTTTTTGGTGGCGTCCCTGAACGGCGCTGTATTTGATGTGTTGTTCTACCGGGTGAAGAGGCAGGACGGAATGCGCCTTTCTGCAGGATGGCCGTTTGCCGCCTGCTCGATACTCTATGCCGTTGCCGTCACAATGGCGTTCTTCTACGGTACGGAGAAGCTGAGAGAATCCGGCAGCGGACAAAAAGTGAGAGTCGCCATTGTCCAGGGCAATATAGAACAGGATAAAAAATGGGATGTGAAATTTCAGCGAGAGGTCATCGATACATACAAACGCCTCACCATCAGGGCGGCAAAGACCGCGCCGGAGATTATCGTATGGCCCGAGACGGCCCTGCCGTTTATCTTCGGATACAACAAGGCCCTTACAGATGAATTTGTCTCCTTTCAGAAAGGGCTCGGCACCTACCTGCTCTTCGGGAGCGTTATTGCAAAAAATATCGGCGCGGACAAATCCATGATGTCCAACAGCGCTGTCCTGCTGTCGCCGGAGGGGAATATAGTCTCAATCTATGACAAGATACACCTCGTGCCCTACGGTGAATACGTCCCTCTCAGGAGATTCTTCCCGTTTATAGAAAAGCTTACCGCCGGCACCGGAGACTTTCTGGCGGGAAAAGCCCCCATTGTAATGAAGACACCTTATGCAAAGATCGGCAATCTCATCTGTTATGAGATCATCTTCCCGGGCCTCGTCAGAAAATTCGCTGAAAGAGGAGCGGACCTTTTGGTGACCATCACCAATGATGCCTGGTTCGGCCGCACGTCAGCGCCGTACCAGCACTTTGCCATGGCCGTGTTCAGGGCCATTGAAAACAGGGCCCCTGTCGTCAGGGCGGCCAATACCGGGATATCAGGGTTCATAGACTCAAGGGGAAGGATCATAAGGAAAAGCGATATCTTTGTTGAGGCCGTGTTGACGGAAGATATTGCGCGCGGGGGCAACCGGAGCCTTTATACACGATACGGAGACATATTTGCCTATTCCTGCATAATCATCTCCGTATTATTGCTGGCGGCCAATATATTCTCATATGAGAGGAGGTGACCCTCCCTGTCTATCTCATGCCTTTTTTGGCCGACTCTTCTTCAAAGAACTTCCGGTAAAGCACTTCCCATTCAGGGCTGCCCTCGTAAATCTTTTTTGAGTAGGACTGCAGTTTTCTTCTCACTGACTCGTCGATATCCTCGGCAAGCTTCATCTCATTAATAATGACCCGTTTTATCTCACGCCTGACAATGCCCTCCTCCTTGAGGAGTGAAACGGCTTTCTTCCTTATGAGCCCGTTAAGAATAACGTGTGTAAGGTGTGTTATCTTGTCATCGGAGAGTCTCATAGGATGATATTGCGTTCCCTGACAAGTTTCTGCTTTGTCATTTCAAAAAGCCTGCGGTAGTCAAGGCGTCCCTTTTCTATCTCGGAGTCATATTTCTTCAGGATCTCCCTGACCTCCTGGTTCAGCCTGTCTTCCACCATAAGCTCATCGAGCATCAGCTCCTCCAGCATGGCACCGGCCTGTTCACGGGGAGCCTTCAGTTCGATATATCCCTTTTTCAGGAGGTTTTCCATGATCTCCCGTGCCATCACAGGCACCCAGCTTTTTGGTATCCTCATTACGTTCCCCTTACGGTTGCATAAACCGGCTCTCTCTCCCCCGGTTTATGCAGCATTAAGGTTCACTTCTCTATAAAGGGCAGAAGGGCTATGTTTCTGGCCCGTTTGATTGCCTTCGTCAGCTCTCTCTGGTGTTTTGCACAGTTGCCGGTCATCCTGCTGGCGACTATCTTTCCCCTTTCAGTAAGATAGTGCCTGAGGGTCTTGACATCTTTATAATCAATATATTCAACCTTATTTGCACAGAACTTGCAAAACTTTCTTCTCTGAAACCTTCTGTAGTGCAATTGCAACTCCTTTTATTTTGATTTTGAACGCCGCATCAGGCTAAAACGGTTCGAGGTCGGTCGTTTCATCAGGCGGGGGGGCAATATCTCCTCCGAGTGTATCGACATCCACCGCGTCATGTTTGCGCGAGAGAAAACGCACATTCTGGGCAACCACTTCGTGTCTGCTCCTCTTCTGGCCCTCTTCGGTCTCCCAGCGCCTTTCCTGGAGCCTTCCCTCGACAAGCACCGCGCTTCCCCTGTTTAAATACTGTCCGCACGTATCAGCCTGTTTGCCGAAGACCACCACATTGATAAACGTGACGTCTTCCCTGACTTCATCTGCCTGCTTGTATTTGCGGTTCACGGCAATGCCGAAATTACACACCGAAGTCCCCTGCGGCGTATACCTCAGTTCGGGGTCCCTCGTGAGATTTCCCATAAGAATTACTTTGTTGAACATGGTGTCTTACCCTCCCTGAGATATTGCGCCCTCTCCTGATTCCACAGCCTTTTCCTCTGCGGCGGCTGCATCGCCTGCCGCGCCGGTTTGCCCGGTCTGTGAGGATGTATCGGCCGGAGACGGCATGAGAGCCTCTATCTGCTTTTTCTTTGTGAGTTTTACAACCATGAATTTCAGAACCGAATCAACAACATTGCAGAGTTTTTCGAGCTCCGAGATTGTCGAGGGGGGGGATTTGAACTGCAGAAGAATATAGTTGCCTTTTTGCTGTTTGTTAAGTATGTACGCCAGCTTTCGGCGGCCCCAGTTTTCCGTCTTTAATATCTCACCGCCATGCTTGATAACCACGCCCTTGATCTTTTCGACGATCTCTTCCACCGGGCCGTCGTCAAGATTCGGGTCGAGTATCACGATTTTCTCGTAATAATTCATTCATGCCTCCTTATGGATCAGTCCTTTTCCTGAATGAAAAGACAAAGCCCTTCCTTTTCCCGGGCAAGGGCAAAGAGTCTATTTTTATATCATATCCGCCGGTTAAAAATCAAATTTGCCTGTTTCGCCTGTTTGCGGCCTTCCCTTGATATTTGACATCCAAATCCATAATCTAAAGTGTAGGATATGCAGCCGTTGGAATCTGCTGATTTTATCCCCCTTTTTGCCGGTTGAATTATAATAACCAAGTCAGGCTTCCGGCGAGGCCCCCCTGTAAAGTGTAAGGCCGTGACGCCTGACCTGTTGTTTTTTAAACTGAAAATGGAGAAATTACATAAAAAATACAGGAAGCTCTGGGGCAATGAAGCGGAGATGCTGGTTTTGCAGCGCAGGATAATCGACGCCAAGCCCGTGCTTCAGGCCATGTACAGGAA
>WFVK01000052.1 GCA_015491705.1 Nitrospirota bacterium
ATATCCAGCATGGCCGGCGCCCCGTCAATGCCTGTTATGCGTGCGCCGGGAAAGGCGTTTGCAAAACGTATGATGACATCAGCGGTCCCGCATCCGAGGTCCAGTACCTCCCCGCCGGAGAAATCCGGGAATCTCGACGTGAAGTGCGAGACGAATGCATCGTGAGGCTCTGAGAAATCAGCCGCTGCATATGCCTCGGCCTGTGCCCTGTCGTTCATTAAATCATGCTCGGGTATGCGTTCCATTAACGTTTAACTTGCAGTTGCACAAAGGCATCGCCCGCCCCTTCATGCAATATTAAGGTTTCACCTCCACTGGCTCTGTATGTCATATGTCCCGTGGCGTCTGAATCTTCTTTTTATGCTGTCAAGGTCATCCCCTGTCAAATTATTCAGGGAATACTCTCCCATCTTTTCTTCGTTCTGCAGGTAGTACAGGTAACCTATGTCTTCCGGTTCGAATCCGATCAGGCGCGCGCCTATGCCGTCCGCCTTGACAGGGTCTGCAGAGGCTATGGCCGCCTTCATTTCAACGGCGGTGCCGTCTACGGGGCCGTCGCCCTCCATGCAGACAAAGCCGTCGAGTATAACGAGGTCAGGCCATGTCTTCTTTGCAAACCCTACAATATTTCTGTGGATCATCTTTACACTCTTCCGGTACGCCGGATACTGCCTGAACAGGAAATTGATGAGCCGGTTCGGAAGTGCCCTCCTTGCCATTGACACTGTTCCGGGAGGCAGCCTGTCTATAAAGGTCTTGGGCGCATCAACCTCAATGCCGCCTTTCATGCCGTGTATCATTGCCATGTCCTGCCTCAGGACAAGGCCGGCCATGTTTTTTATCCCGAACGTGGCAACGGCAAAATTGTGCGTTTTGGGGATGGCGAGTGATATTTTGTAATCGAATTCCATTATGCGCCTGGAGACCCGCATGTGTGTATCGCCGACTACCGAGAGGATGGGGATGTTTATATATTCTCTGTCATCGTCGAAATGGGTAAGTGAAACATTGGCGTATTTTTTCTCAAGCCTGTAATAGTCATAATCCTCGAACACCTTTGTTGTTGGAAGCCCCCTGTAAAAAGCGGACGCGGAGCTTTCCCCCACTACTATCGGGGTATCAGGAACCATGTCTCTTATAAATTCAATGACGGCCTCTACGGCCTCTACGTGCGTGTTGGCAAACTCGGGCTTAAGGGCCACGAGATTGGGTTTGATGAGAATATTTCCGGCGCTTTTCAGCGGCGTCAGGTCTTCACGGATCAGGGAGAGGCACTTCCTGATATTCTCTTTCCTGTTGTCTCCTTTTATCAGTGCAGCTTTCTTCTTATTCATGACACCCCCAATGGTAAGCCTGTGATTGTATTGACCCTGCAGTTGAATAAACCCATCGCCCGCCCTTTATGCAAGATTAAGGTAGCCCTTACAGCGGCATAAAGACATTTAAAAACTCACCCTGTTTTTCACATATTCAAATGACCCGTCGTTTGCCCACATGTCAAGCAGCGAAGGCTCTTTCAACTGCATCCCCCTGTGCCTTGAAACCGCCACGTAAGCGGCCTTCAGGTCTTTCAGCCCGCTCATGTCGCCCCAGAGCCTTTCAAACTGCGCCACTGGATAGACATCCTCCTGGCCGCTTCCCCAGACATATTTTACATCCTTGATGGTCACATACGCCGGAATCCTTTTTTCAACGCCGCGGACCGCATCGATTATTTTATCATGCCCCCTGCCGTGCAGGAGTATATCCCTGTCGATACCGAAGAACTCCAGCAGGGAGTCGATGGTTATCCAGTTTGTAAGTGTATTATAATAACTTAATTTGAATTCGTCCTCCTCCCGCGGCAGTGCCAGCCCCTCTATGAGCCGGATATGTCCGTCCACCCTGGCAAGCCCTCCGCCCGTGTCTTCAATGCGTCTCGGCGTTACTTCAAAGGTAATGCATGACTCTCCGGCGATATGCATGCCCAGGAGTACCGGTTCAATATACGCCCCGAGTGTATCGATATTATGGCAGAGAAGATATTTCAGGCCGGGGTTGTCCCTTATCATGCGTGCAAGGACTCCGTTTTTCAGCATGTTCGGGATTTCATACCAGTGTCCCGGGGGATTGAACCTGAGTATGGGTTTGTTCTCGCTGTAGTCTTCACCCTCTCCCCTGTGTTTTGCCCACTCGATCAGCGCGGCATGCGCATCATCCATCACCTTCTGTGCGTTGTCATCTATCTTCTGGTGTAGCTGTTCCTCCCAGTGAAATCTCAGGTCCCTCTCCATGGGATAGACCCTGTGGCCGATGGTCTTTGAGGGGGACAGGTAGATGCGGCCTGCACAGCCGAAATAAGAAAAATTCCCGAGGTATGCGGCAATGGCGTCATGGGTTAAATAACTCGTGGTAAAGACATGCTGTATTTCACGGCCCGACAGCCTCGCTGTCCGGTTGCTCTTGGCAAGGTGTATTTCAATGAACGTCCTGTATCTTCCGTCCATTTTCACAAAGGGATTCACGGGCTTGACCACCGCGGCCCCGCCGGTCCACCGGCTCCCCATCCCACCTGCAAATGTGACCACCGCGGCCTCGCCTCTCTTTAACGCCTCCATGCCGGTCTCGTGAAACCGCCTGTGGCCGGCAGATGCAAGGGAGGTATCTTCATCTTCAAAATGGAGTATATCTTCATAAGGGACATCCTCTATCACCACGGCCTGCGGCAGGCGGTTTTTTGCAAGCCCGATCTCTCCCTTTTTAAGCATGGCCTTCATATGTTCATGCGAGCCGGCGTCAAAGCCGTATTTCTCCCTGATTTCATCCTCGCCTGCGCCTTCTCCCGTCTTGAGAGTGATGTTGCCGGCAGGCGCCGGGGGCATATCAGGCACATTTGCATGCCTGCCGGTAAAGAGACCGGCCGTGATCCCCTCATGATTAACAGCAAAGTCATACACAAGCGGATCAATAATAAAGGGATACGAATGTCTGTATACCGCCTTCAGGTCATTCATTATCTCGCCGGCCCTTTGTTTGAATACATTACGCACCGCGGGGTTGACTATAAACGCCATGCCTCCTCCGGACATCCCGCCCAGCATCAGGAAGCCGAGGTAATCTTCCCTGAATTCCTGCCTGAGCCTGTTTATCAGGTCTTCGGTGAATGCATTGTTCACCCATGGAATAATCGGCTGTATCGCCTCTTCCCAGTCCTCTGTCGTGAGCCTGCCGAGTTTCCGCATGTCCCCTGCCTTCAGCGCGCCGACTATTTCACCGAACAGCCGGATGCCCTTTAACCTGGCGCGCCACTGCCGTTCATATTTCAGGAGATACTTTTCTGTCACCATTTCAAGGACGGGACCCACATCCTGTGATATTCCGCCGTGTACGAGCACCATG
>WFVK01000053.1 GCA_015491705.1 Nitrospirota bacterium
CCCTTTGTAAGCGTCAAATAACCCCCAAAACCTCCACCTCTCCCGCCTCACCCACAGATTTATTGATCTCAGTATAGTACAGGAAGAAGGCTATAGCATTGAGTCAGGGGATGAAACAGGGTGTCAAATTGCTCCCATCTGAATTTGTCCTGAGAAATCATTTTCAGTCAGGCGGCGGACAATGCCTGTTCTATATCCGACAAGAGATCTTCGCTGTCTTCTATTCCAACAGACAGGCGGAAGAGGCCGTCTGTTATTCCAAGCGCTGCCCGCTCCTCTCCGGTCAGCTTCTGGTGCGATGTGACCGCAGGCGCACAGATGGTGCTCTCAACACCGCCGAGGCTGAGGGCGGGCTTGATGAGATGCAGTTTTCTGACGAATTCCGGGGGCCCGGCCTTTTGATTTAATTCAAAGGATACAATGGCGCCGAATCCCCTCATCTGTCTTTTCGCCGTGTCATGGCCGGGATGGTTTTTCAGCCCCGGATAGTAAACCTTGCTGATGTAAGGGTTGTCCGCCAGGGCTTCAGCAATACGCCGGGCGTTGGAGCACTGTTTTTCCACGCGGATGCAAAGCGTCTTCATGCTTCTTTCAAGCAGGTAGCAGGCATTTGCGTCCAGGCTGCCCCCGAGGTTGACGGCGGAATTTCTTATTTTCTCAATTAGAGACTTTGAGCTTACAACGGCGCCGCAGCAGATGTCGCTGTGGCCGCTCAGGTATTTTGTGCCGCTGTGCAGCACAATATCAATGCCCAGGTCAAGGGGATTCTGGTTAACGGGTGTTGCAAAGGTGTTGTCTATGGCCGTGACTATGTTGCGGGACTTTGCAATACGGGCCACCGCCCTGATGTCGGTTATCCTGAGCAGGGGGTTGGAGGGCGATTCGATGAAGATAATCCTGGTGTTTTCCTTTACCGCCCTTTCAATATCCTCCGCCTCGTTGGAGACAAAGGTATAATCGATCCCGAATCTTTCAAAGTCGGCTGTTACAAAATGGCGGGTGCCCCCGTATATATCGCCCTGAAGAACGGCATGGTCACCGCTGTTGAGGAACGCAAGCAGCACGGTGCTGATTGCAGCCATCCCGGAACTGAATATCAGGCCGTCCTCTGCATTCTCCAGCGCGCACAACTTGCCGGCTGCAGCCGTCTGGTTCGGGGTGTTGAAGTATCTCGGATATATATTATGCGGCATATCCACGTATTCAAACGCAGATGAAGTAAATACCGGGGTATTCACCCCGCGGGTTTCTCTGTCAGGGTATGTGCCGCTGTGTACGCAGCGGGTGTGTTTTTTCATGTCAGTCCTCTCCTTTCATCATCTCCCCCAGGGAGTGGCGGCATAAAGGCGTTTTGTTCATTCCCGCTCCGGTGCGGAACCGTGATCCTCTGAAATATCCGATACCCGCACGCAATTGCGTCCCCCCTTCTTGGCCTGCAGCAGGGCCTTATCCGCAGCATCAAGCAGCGCCTGCACATCCGTATGCAGCGGGACAAGGCTGACTATCCCGATGCTGGCGGTAATCCCGACCGGACCCGCTGAGGTCATCACGGGAGCCGAGGCTATGGACGCCCTCAGGCGTTCCGCGATCTCCCTTGCCATGGACAGGCCGGTCTCCGGCAGGATTATTACGAATTCCTCCCCGCCGTAGCGCCCGATTATGTCGCGTTCGCGCAGTGCAGCGCTCAGGCGATCTGCAACGCCGCGCAGCACATCGTCACCGGCGCTGTGGCCGCAGGTATCATTTACAACTTTAAAGTTGTCAAGGTCGAGCATGGCAACGGATACGGGACTCCGGTTCCTTACCGCGCCCGCGGTTTTCTTCGAGGCCCTCTCAAGGAGATACCGCCTGTTGGGCAGGCCGGTCAGCTCATCCCTGTTTGCCCTTTCATGAAGCGCCCTGATCGGACGGGTCACACTGAACGACAGGGGGATTGCCAGTATGCACGCCGCTATCCCAACGGCAATGGCGAGCAGGAGGTTCCTGCGCTGATTGCGCCTGATCGGACCAAGGAAGTCATCCTCGGGGGCATGTACGGCTATTATCCATGACCAGTGGTTGGCTGCACCGAAAGGGGCGAAGACGGCATTATGTGCGGCGCCGTTGACCCTGAAAGATACGAATGAAAACTGCTCCCGGTTTATCATTTTCACATCTCCGGCCTGTTCATAGGCGGCGCGCACCACGGGGTCTTCGATTTCCGAGACGCGGGCAAGCCGCAATTCGTGCGCCCCGCTGCTTGCAGGCTTTATGAGCTTGTCCATGTCGGGAAATGCCACAAGGTTCCCCTCCCGGTCGAATATGAAGGCCGAGCCGTTCTTGCCTATCCTGAGGCTGCCGAGGAACCTGGATATATCCGTAATTTCGATATCAACGCCTATTACTCCCGTAATATTCCCGGATTCGTCAAAGACAGGGGCTGCGGTCGTGATCCCCGGAAGGCGGGATGTATAGAATACATACGGGTCGGTCCATATCAGTCTGCGCGTAAGACGGGCCCTTTTGAACCACGGCCGTACTCTCGGATCATATGTATCATCCGGATCGAACCTGCGGGAGAGTACCCTGAAAGACGCATCGCGGCGGATGAACTCCGTCCTCCGGCCATCCCCGTCGATTGATATGAGCTTGGACAGGTATCCTCCGTTGCCGTCATGCTTGACATATACGAATGCCCCGTTGGAGAAACCGAAGTATATCCCTGCAAACTGGGGATTTACGCGGAGCTGCTCAAAGAAATAAAGTTCCATGGCGCCTGTATCACCTGCTGAAACCACGTCATGATTTGCAAGGTTTCTTGTCAGGTGGGCGGCCTTTTCAGCAGGCGCAAGAAACTCCTTGGTGCGGTCGATCGACTCGGTCACGACGCTCGTCATGATTTGCTTCATATGGTCGAGGAGAACTTTTTCAGTGGATGCACGTGAGGCTATCAGGATCGCCGCAACGGTCACAACCTGCAAGGATATAAGCCCGACGGTCAGCAGGTACCTTACCGGCTCTTTTATTTTATTGCTTTCAGAGCGTGGCAGCATAGACCAGGGCCCATTACGGTACGGCTTCCGCCGTTACGGGTAGAGTGTTTTCTGTTAAAAAATATGATAAGGGTTTTATCCCGGGTTATATTTTACCTTAAACAGTTTAATAAGCTTCCCGGAGCGGTCTTCATAAGCAAGGGTGACATCATCGGAATATTTGTCCATTTGTTTTAACCTGTCATAAAATTCCCATCTGCCCAGCAGGCGTTCATCTATAACGATGTAATCAACCCTGTATAGTTTTGCAAAATGGACGAGGTCGGCGATATCGGCATACGGCAGCCATGTGAATCTTGCACCGCTGTAAAAGCTGACCCAGGGCTGCCTGCTCATGACATTGAGTTTTTCATACTCAGGTGAGATATTGTTTTTCAGAAAATAACCGGCATTTATTTCTTCGATCGGATAGGGTGTTTTGACGGCGTTGGAAAACATGAGGTAAGGCAGCGTGCTCAGGATGAATACCGCAATGATTATGTATTTGATATTCTTCACGGTGAACGAGGCAAGCCTGTCTCTCCCGAACCCGTAAAAATCAAACAATGCAGACAGGGCGGGTCTGGAATTGGCAAAACCGATGGAAGAGAAGAAAACGAGGAACAATACCGTCAGAAGGGTGTGTCTCTCCATAATGAGGATAACGGGATTAACCAGGAAAAACATCAACGGGAATAAAATGAATATCAGCCTGCTTCTATCCCTGAACAGATCTTTATAGAAGAAAGCAAAAAACAGGGGCAGCATAATGGGCACCAGTAACTTGAACAGTATCTTTATTTCTTCGATAATGTTTTTCCCGTATTTCTTCAGGAAGAAGCCCGGGTGTTTGACTACAAAGCCGGCAAAAGAGGCCCGATTGTTTTCATCAAAGAATCTCACCTGGTTTTTCTCCTTATTCAGTGAATAAACAGGTCTGTCATAATCGGGATTGCCTTCGGAATTCATTAAGTCATGGTAACTTTTCTTCATCTCCGCAATGAATGTGGCAACAGAGGATTTGCCTGACAGGGAAAACCTGCCGGTGGATTTTTTAAGGAACAGCATGTATGGGGAGATGACCAGGATGAAGAGTGAAAATACAATGAGGATTTTCATTATCTGCTTCTTGTTCCTGAAGGGATTTAATCCGTTCGAATATAAAAAGGGCAGCAGCAGCAGCAGTATGCCCTCCGGTCTTGTCAGGTATGCCATGCCGGTTAACAGGCCTGCGGGTATGTAGAGGAGGATATTGTCTTTTCTGGCTGAGATTATGAACAAATAAATGGCAGAGAATGCAAAACAGTAGAATAATGCATCCGTCTGCCCTATCACCGACATTTTAAGCGCCAGTGGAAGGGCGGCAAAGGCAAAAGCGGCAAAGAGACCGGCCTCCTCGTTATATATCTCTCTGCCTATCAGGTAAAACAGGAAAATGGTTATAAGGCTTGCAATCAGAGATACCAGTTTGCCCGAAAGAAAGAGATCGTTGATGAACAGATTCATTATTCCGACAAACAGGGGGTATCCGGGTGGGAAGAAAATGCCCATATTGAAATTTTCACCGAAGGCATATCTGCCGTTTTCAACCAGGTTTTTCCCGAGGCGTGCGAAAAAGGCGGGATTGTTCCCGATGAATACTTCATTCCTGAAAAGGATGATTCTTACTGCGAGTCCGGCCAGGAAGATGCCCGCCAATATCAGATGTTCTCTTTTGATCTTCATAGGTCTGCTTTGCAGTTGCATAAAAATATCGCCCATCTCACAGGCGGGCGGCACTCTTTGTGCAACATTGTGTATTACTCCGTCTCCGGCTTTCTATGATAATCTATTATAAAAAATTTTATATTATTTATTACAGGCCGGTGTTCCGGTCTTGCAGTCGCATAAAAAATATCCCCTGAGTGGGGAGCCTGCTGTAAAACCCTGTTTAAGGTTCAGGGGTTGTGGTTCAGGGTTGAACGCTTATAAGGCGGGGGATACTTTTTCCCTTAGGGTGTCGCAGATAAAACTTTTCCTTCATGCTTTCCAGCCCGCCCAGGCAAGCATGATGTTGGGGTGAACTCGGCAGCCTGATACGGCCTTATTCATCATCCCATTTAATGAATGCAGGCAGCCCGGCCATGGCGTTGACCATAAGTTCAGCCATCCCCGTGTATGATATGTTGAATTTTTCGCCGAGTCCGTAGTGGCCTATGATCTCCCTCATGCTGCCCTTGCAGTTTGAGCACGGCGCTATGATACATTTCTTCACATCCGGGCCGATGATATCTCCAAATACTTCGAGAATCTGCCTTGTTTTCAATCTCTGGCTTGTCTTTATTTTCCACTGGTCGAAGTTATAGGAGCGCATGAGGCCGAATCCGGAACCGCCGCCGCAGCAGTAGTTTCTCACGCCGTGAGGCTCCATCTCCCTGAACTGCGGGCATATCCTGTTAATGACATTCCTCTGCGGCCTGACAATGCCCATCATGCGGGTTATACTGCACGGATCCTGGAGGGTCACGGGGAAATTGTTTTTCATGGGATCAAATTTGACGGCCCCGCTGTTTACTATCTCGCGGAAGAGCGGGAAACAGCTTTCCCGGGGGATCTCCGAAAGACTCAGGTCACCCGGGAACACCCTGTCGCCCGTTACGCAGAAGACCTTGTGCGCATGCCCGCACTCTCCCGCCACTATCTTTTTCACTCCCAGTTCCCCGGCGATCCTGAGATGACGAAGCCCTATCCGCGCCAGCTCGATGTCATCGAAAAAGAGCCCGTAGTTAACCGCGTCCATTCCCACGGCCTCGCTGCTGAGGGTGTAGTTTATCCCTGCTGCATCGAAAAGGACCGCGAAGGCCTCCACGCTGTCGGGCCATGAAATAAACTCCCCTGCATTGTGATACAGGAGGATATCCGCCCCTTTCCTGTCCAGGGGGATATTTACCTTCCTGCCCGTCCTTTCGTGTATATCCTCCTCCATAAATTCAATTATGTTCTTCAGGCCCGCCTCCGTCATCCCCGCGGCTGAACCTTGCAGGAGATGTTTACGCGTGCCTTTCCGGAAGAGTTCCTCGGGTGCAATGCCCATCTCCTGGCTGAAAAGCTTTCTTATCTCCCGGGCTATCAGGGCGTTATCCACCCCCACGGGGCATGCCTGTGCGCATCTCCTGCACAGTCCGCAGCGGTAAGAGGACTCGAGCAGCCTTATCACCGTCTTGTGGTTAAGCTCTATGTCCGCGCCTGCAAAGCGCCTGAGTATCCTTCCCCCTGCGGTGAAATATCTCCTGTAGAGCCTTCTCAGCACCTCTGTCCTGTGGGTCGGTTTATATATCTCCTGCCTGCCGCTGGCCAGATATACATGGCACTGTTCGGCGCATGTCTGGCAGTTGGTGCAGTAGTCCAGGGAGAGTCTGAATATCTGCAGAAACGGCCAGTTGTCCTGCGGGTCAAGCAGCTTTCCCAGCCCGCTGAGAAAGCCTTCCACCAGTCTCCTCTTGTCATCATCCGACACGGGATGCGGTATGCCCAGTGGAGTAAAGCCGTCAAAAGACAGATCGTACCTGCTGCACAGGTGAGGGGGGGCAGGCGTTACAGGGGGTTCGCTGTCTATAAAAGGCAGTTCAATCAGGTCCCCCGGCTCCAGTGAATAAAGGGGCTCGTCCGTTAATACGGCTATATCCCGGAGACTCCCTGTCTTTTTCTCACTCACCTGTCTCACCTGCTCCGGCTGCATCCTGTTCTTCGCGGCGGGCCGTATCCGGGGCCCTGCGCGGGGGAGACGGCGCCACCCTCGCTTCAGGCGCGCCGGTGGTCTGCGCCTGCTGCAGCCAGGTCATGTCCGGCGCTATATGGGGTGCGGCCCATGTAACCCTGTATGAAAGCTGTTCCGTTATCTTTTTATCCGCGGGCGAGCCTTTCAGCTTGAAGGCGTCATCCCACATCACCCTGTGAAACGTGAAGTATTTGGCGATGTAATGAAACAGCTTTGTGAACGGCATGTAAACGAGGAATATCTGCAACAGCATAAAATTTAATACCGTGACGGACGGTACTGAAACAGGCGTAAAAGAGATGACGCCTCTTACATATGCGCGGGCCCCGGAGAGGGCGGGGTCAGTGAACCATGAGACCAGTCCTGTAGAGAAAATCGCGAAAAGGAACAGGAGGTTGAAATAATCAGCAGGGGCGGTATAGAGCCTGAGCCCCCTTTCGGCAAACCTTTTAACTGCGAGCATGAAGGAGCCGGAAGCCCCCAGGACAAAGGCGGTGACGCCTGTAATGTTTGCAGCCCCAGCCAGGGCGCCGGATCCGGAAAAGGCGCCCGCGGCAAGAAAAACCATCCATGCCGCAAACAGGTAAATCCCCCAGTGCATGCACATGGAGAATATCCAGATTCCGTGCGGATTATATTTTTTTACCCTGTGGAGAAAGAATATCTCTGCCGACATTGAAGCAATCTCCCCTGACAGCGATCGGCGCACGGGCCTTTTCACCCAGTCGGTTTCTTCCATATACGAGCCTCCGTAGCGCCGCTTCTCCCTGCCCTCATGAGCTACAGGGTAAAGCTCCCAGCGGAGGTGCAGCGGCATGGCGGACAACTTTATAAACCTGTAAATGACCATCACCGCAAAGACCGCCGCGGAAACCCATGCAGTGATGATTACGAAAATGTTCATTGTATGTCCCTCTTGCTGTTTTTTGCCGGTTTTGCATGAAAACATTGCCGGCAGGCTCTCAATCCTGTATACGCACTTATGTTACATGAATATGTATCGTATATTTGCGGAGTTTTCTTTAGCTTGCGTCCGGCATGCCCTTGCCCTGATGCCGGATAAGCGGCCGGGAGGGCCCGCTGTAAAACATTGTGCAGGGTTCAGGGGTTCAGGGTTGCTCTCCTGCCCGCTTGTGATGGTTTTTATGCGTATTACAGGATGGTTGCCGATAGGCCGCACGTCATTTGAGAATGGAGATGACGATAAGGTATCATTACAATAATATCCGTATGAGGAAGACAGACACCGCCGGCATCCAGCTCGTCATCACCGTCGCCCTTAAAAAGGAGATACCAGGGGACTGGCTCACGTCCCGTCACGTGCCGGTCCGCACCCTTGCCGCGCTGAAATCCGGCGCAGCGGCGCGGGGCGGCATACGATCAGGCATACTGGTGGTGGTCACCGGTGCAGGCCTGAAGGCGGGCAGGGATGCCGCATGCTGGATACGTGAGAATTTAAACCCTCTCTATGTCCTGAACATCGGGACATGCGGCCTGACAAACCGCGGTTATCCTGCCGGCAAATGGATAATGCCGCAGTACGTGGTAAACGGCGACGGAAAGCGGCTGGAGCTGGATACAAGGCTCCCGGTGCCTTATCCCGCCGGCGTGATAAACGTTCGTTCACTGATAAGCGTGGATAAGGCCGCCCTCGGCCGTCTCCCGGAATCATGGAGGGCATACGACTGTGTTGACATGGAATGTTACCCTCAGGCGGAGGTCTTCGGCAATACCGGCATCAGTTTTCACTGCCTGAAATTCGGCACGGATTATTCCGGCCGCAATGCAATTGCGGAATTCAATAAAAACCTCGGGTTGTTCCGGGAAGAATTCATGAAACTCTTTCATTTCATCAACCCGGTCCGTCCTGAAATAACAGCCGTAGTCCCGGTATTCAACCGGGGGCAGACCGTTAGACGCGCCCTGGATTCCATACTGTCACAGTCGTACATGCCCGAAGAGATTATCGCGGTGGATGACTGTTCGTCGGACAATACCAGGGAAGTACTCGAGGGGTACGGAGACAGGATAACCCGGATATATCTTTCACGCAACTCGGGCCCCTCCGCGGCAAGAAACCGGGGCATAGAGAAGGCGCGCACCGGGTGGATCGCATTTCTTGATTCGGATGACTGCTGGGAAAGGGACAAACTCAGAAAACAGGTTGAATATCTCGGGCGATATCCCTTTTATCAGATACTGCAGTCAGAGGAAATATGGATAAGAAACGGCGTGCGCGTCAATCCCCGCAAGTACCACCGGAAGACCGCAGGCTGGATATGGGAGCCGTCACTCCGGAGGTGCCTTGTCTCTCCCTCGGCTGTCCTGGCAAGGAAAGACCTGCTGCAGCAGTACGGGAATTTTGACGAGACACTGCCTGCCTGCGAGGATTATGACCTGTGGCTGAAGATATTGCGCCGCCATCCTGCCGGGCTTGAGCCGTCTCTTTC
>WFVK01000054.1 GCA_015491705.1 Nitrospirota bacterium
ATGGATAACACTTGATTATGAATCGGTCCGATGCTTTTGATGAACGGTCTTACGGTGGGCGGAGAGAATTGACACAGGCGGAATTTTTAAACAGGGCCGCAGCGAGAGCTGTTGATTTTATTATTGTTGCAGCACTGTGCGGGATAATACCGAAGGCCGGTTATCTTGCGGGACTGGTTTATCTTCTAATAGCCGACGGGTTATTCCATGGAAGGAGCATCGGCAAGAAACTCACGGGACTCCGAGTCATCCGGAGCGACACCGCCGGTGCAGTAAGGGAATGCGGATTTAAGGAATCGGTTTACAGGAACTCACTTTTCGCAGCCGCATACATCCTGTATGGAATTCTGGGGGCGATTCCTTTGCTGGGATGGCTCTTCTCACTTGCCGTTATCGCCGTAATCCTGGGGTTTGAATGCCTGGTCATGCTGGGCAGTGACGTGGGCATGAGGCTTGGCGATGAGATTGCGAAGACCCGGGTTATTGAGGATAAGAATGGGGGTTTGAATGTTTCATAAAGTTCTCGGATGGTTTTCAAACGACCTTGCCATTGATCTCGGCACCGCCAATACACTCGTATTCGCCAAGGGCCGCGGCATTGTCTGCAATGAACCCTCTGTTGTGGCGATCCAGAAAGACAAGGTGATAGCCGTGGGCACGGAGGCGCAGAAGATGCTCGGCAGGACCCCGGCGAACATAGTCGCCATGAGGCCTCTGAAGGAAGGGGTCATAGCGGATTTTGACAAGACGGGTGAGATGCTCAAGTACTTCATCAGGAAGGTGCACAACAGGAAGAGCTTTATCTCACCGAGAATCGCCATAGGGGTGCCTTCGGGCATAACCCAGGTGGAGCAGAGGGCCGTGAAAGATGCGGCCCAGGCATCGGGCGCAAGGGAGATATATCTTATCGAGGAGCCCATGGCGGCCGCACTCGGCGTCGGCCTTCCCATCGGGGAGCCCTCCGGCAATATGATCGTCGATATCGGAGGCGGGACCACGGACGTGGCGGTTATCTCCCTGCACGGTGTTGTTTACAGCAAGGCGGTGAGGATGGGCGGCGACAAGATGGATGAGGACCTGGTCAACCACATAAAAAGCAAGGGCAGGATTCTTATAGGCGACAGGACGGCCGAACTTATAAAAAGGGAAATCGGCTCGGCCTTCAAGACCGACGATGAAAACAGGTCCATGGATGTCAAGGGCAGGGATCTTGTATCAGGGATCCCGAAGACCATTACAATATTTGAAGATGAGGTTAGAGAGGCAATAAGCGAGACCGTTACAGTGATAGTCAACGCTATCAAGGTTGCGCTTGAGAACACACCCCCCGAGCTTGCCTCGGATATAGTGGACAGGGGCATTGTTCTTGCCGGCGGCGGCGCCCTCCTGAGGGGGCTGGATGCGCTCATCAGGCATGAGACGGCACTTCCGGTGATTGTTGCGGAAGAGCCGCTCCTTGCAGTTGTAAACGGTGTCGGCAAGGTGCTGGATGATCTGGATATTTTAAGCCGGGTTTCATTATGACAACTGACAGGGAATGTTAAAAAAAAAGTTCTCTATCTTCATCTCCTTTATTCTCCTGGTATTTGCGCTGCTTACTTACCAGAGCATCAAAGGCGGGGGCCGGTTCATCGACCTGCCGCTTTATCCCCTGAAACTCCTTGAGCGCGCAGGCAGCGCTGTCGCCGGAGGCGTCAAGGACATTTTCAGTACATATATCCTGATTATAGGAAAAGAAGAAGAAAACAGGCGGTTGCGCCACCGGATAAACAGGCTTGAGCAGGAGAAGAACAGGTATATCGAGACAGAGCTTGAGAACAAGCGGCTGAGAAAAATCCTGCAGTTGAAGAAGAAAAGGCCCGACTATGTCACCACCGCCGATGTCTTTGCAAGAGACCCCACCAACTGGTTTCAGATGTTATGGATCAACAAGGGGAGTGACGACGGTATCGCAAAGGATATGGTTGCAATAGCATCTGTCGGCCCTGCGGGAAAGGTTCAGAGGGTCTTCAGGGACACGGCAAATGTCATTCTCATAACCGATGTCAATTCCTCCGTGGCCGTAAGGCTGCAGTCTTCAAGGGTGGCCGGCATCCTCGAGGGAGGGGGTGACAACAGGTGTTTCCTTAAATATGTGTCAAAGGATGTGGATGTAAAGGTCGGGGAGCGTGTTGTGACTTCCGGACTTGAGGGTATATATCCCGAAGGTCTCCTCATAGGTTATGTCGCACGTGTAAACAGGGAGGGGGGAGAGATGTTTCAGTTGATCGAGGTGACGCCGGCGCAGGATCTCAATAAAGTGGAGGAGGTTGCAATATTCAGGAGATGAAGAAAATCCTGCTTTATCTGGCGTTTGCCTATCTTGCCCTGTCGCTACAGGCCCTGTTTTTCAGAGGGGTGAAGCCCGATCTCGCGCTTATCCTCGTCTGCTTCTTCTCGCTGAAACACGGGGGGCTGAAGGGGGTCACCTACGGGGCACTTACAGGCATGCTTATCGACACTGTAAACGGATTTATCCTCGGCCCCCATATCCTCAGCAAGTCCCTCGCCGCCTTTCTTATAAGAGCGGTCAGGGACAATATCTTTCAGTGGAATATACTCATCAATACACTGGCGGTTGCGGCCATGTCGGTTGTTAATATCTTTATTGTTTACATATGCCTTGAGACCTTTGCAAAGATATCATTCGTCAACAGGCCGTGGTCGATCTCGGCAGGGGAGGTTGCCTATACAGTTGCAGCCTCGCTGGCGCTGTATGCATTTTTCAGGCCGGAGCAGGAAAACGGGCCGGTGACTCTGGGGTAATTCATGGAGCGGAGGATAACAGCAGCCGTATACATCGTGATATTTGCATTCCTCGTATTTTTCCTCAGACTCTGGGACCTGCAGATAATCAAGGGGAATGAATACAGGAAGATCGATGAACGCAACCGCCTGAGGGTGATAGATATCCCGGCCCCGAGGGGTATAATCTATGACACAAAAAAAAGGCCGCTCGTGAAGAATATCCCCACCTTCGACATAGCCGTTGTCAGGGAGGACCTGCCTGAAGACGAGGAAACACTGTCGTCTCTCGGCAAGCTGATCGGGCTCAGTCCGGATGATATCAGGAAAAGGCTTTCAAGGGCGAGGACAAAGCCGTTTCAGCCCGTGAAGCTGAAGCAGAATGTTTCATTCAGGGAAGTTGCAGAGGTGGAGGCAAGGAAGATTGATTTTCCGGGTCTGCGGGTGAATGTCGTGGGCGCACGGCAGTACATATACGGCGATGCGGCCGGTCATGTCATAGGCTACCTCGGCCGGCTAAGGCTTGAGCAAGTGAACGCCCCTGAATACCGCAATGTTCCGCGTGAATCTTTCATCGGCCAGTTCGGAATCGAAAAGGTCTACGATGCGGCCCTGCGGGGCATTGCAGGCAGGAAGATCATAGAGGTTGACGCCCTCGGCAGCATAATCAGGGTGGTGAGAATACAGCGTCCCGTCAGGGGCAGGGATATAAATCTCACCATCGACATCGACATGCAGGTTGAGGCCGAGAAAAGCCTCAGGGGCAAGGCCGGCGCGGTGGTTGCGCTTGAAACGGATACGGGCGGGATTCTCGCCCTGGCCAGCGCGCCTTCCTTTGACCCGAACCTCTTTGTCAGGGGCATTAGTTACAGGGACTGGCAGCGGCTTGTCAATGATCCGCGGAAACCTTTTCTGAAC
>WFVK01000055.1 GCA_015491705.1 Nitrospirota bacterium
ATATAATGATGCCTTGCTTTCTTGAGGGGGACTTCCGTTGAATGACGAATAAAAAGGCCCGTGCCGGTTCACACCGGGACGGGCCTTTTTGAGTTCAGTCAGGCATGGAACTACTTTTTCATCTTTTTCCTGAAAAATGCCAGACCGGCTAAGCCGGAGCCTAAGAGGATGAGCGTCGCGGGTTCCGGCACGGGTGAAATGTTCATCCCGCCGATAGCCACTAAATCCGTGCCTCCAAGCGTAGGATGTGTAATCCCATCGATCCTGACAGCGGAAATTGCCATGTTTGATCCAATACCGAAGTCGGAAAGGTCAAGGGCCACAACGTTCAGGTTATACCCGCTGGCACTTCCCCCGGTATAGACAGTACTATATTGAATAGGGGATGTCCATCCGGTGTTGTTTGTCAGGAAGCTCACACTCACGATGAAGTCCTCAGCAGGAAATCCTGCCTCGAATATCGCCAGGTCTGCACCTGCACCGTTGTACACACTGTTGTCGATAAATGCAAATGACATGTAATCGCCATCATAGAGGGCAATTCCACCGTCATTGACATTGCCGTTCAATAATCCGGCCTCAGTGCCGCCGCTCCAGTACCAGCCTCCAGAACTGTCGATCACACTGTCAACAAATGCAGTACTGTCAAAGTCATATGACCATGAGCTCCCGCCAATCAATACAGCGTTTGCCATTCCAACAGTTCCCAGGATCATTATTACAGCACTCAAGACAATCAAGAATCTTTTCATTGTTTTCACCTCCTTTCTAATTTTATTTCTTCTGTTGAAGATTAAACGTTTGAACATGCCAAGTTATAAAGCAAGAGAAATGCCAGTTCTTGTCATAAGGCTGCAACTTCTTGAAATCAAAACAAATTACAGGATTATTGACGGTTGCTGGAGAGCGATTGCCTGTTGTTAGTGTAAGGCATTCCGACATGGTCCAAGTCTTAATTAAAATCAGGTGCACGGAGGCTTAATAGGCATAACAGTCGGATTTTACATGAATTTCACCGGAGAACTTGCGACAAGCAGGGACTGTTTTTGAAATGTAAAAGAATTTTTACAGTAAGAAATTCCGACACTTTTGGGAAAATGTGTTTAAATGATCCGGCTGCTTAAGGAGTAATTATTGCCAGCCTTCTTTTTCAGGGAGGGCAACAGGTATAATTCAGTATACGGTTTTTATTCCCTGAATTGAGCGATTCTTATCCTCCAGAGCCAATAAAAAGGCCCTTGAAGGGTGATGAATAGAGGTAATCATGAAACAAATTCAAGAGCGAAGGGAAAACAACCAACCGAAGAGGTGCTGACAGGCAGAAGTTCGAACACAGACTACCATGCCAGATTCATACAACGTCAAGGTTATTTCCTGCTCAGGTTGTGGACCATCTCCACCAGGGCGACAACATTTTCAGGCGGGGTTTCAGGAAGAACCCCGTGGCCGAGATTAAAGATGTGCCCGCGGGCCGAAGACGCCCTGTCCAGAATATCCCTTACACGCCCCTCTATCCTCTCAGGGGGCAGGAACAGGGCCGCAGGATCAAGATTGCCCTGCACCACTGCATCGCGGCCGAGCCTTTTTACCGCGTCATCCAGGTTTATCCTCCAGTCGATTCCATACACATCCGCCCCGCAGGCCCTGATCTCCTCTATCAGGCCCGCTGTCTCACCTACATAATATATGAGAGGCACATGCCCGGAGTTCCGGGATTCAAGCCACTCCCTGAGCCCCCTGATAACCTCGGTAACATAAGGCAGGGCATATTCCCGGAAATCCCCCGGTGAAAACACACCGCCCCATGTATCAAAAAGCTGGACCGCCTGGGCTCCGGCCTCTATCTGCGCCTTTAAATATGCGGTAATAGTGCGGGTTATCTTCTGCATTAATGCGCCGTACAGTTCCGGGGACCGGAAGATCATCTTTTTTGTATTCAGGAAATTCTTTGATGTCCCGCCTTCTATCATGTAGGTCGCCGTTGTAAAAGGCGCCCCGGAAAAGCCGATAAGCGGCACCCTCCCTTCGAGCTCTTTCCGCAGGATCCGGATCGTCTGCATTACAAAGCCCGTTTTCTCTTCAGGGTCAGGAACGGAAAGCCTGTTCAGTGTGTCTTCATCCCGTACCGGAGGGGATAACACCGGCCCCGTGCCGTCAATGAACTCAAGCTCCATCCCCATTGCCTCAACAGGTATGAGTATGTCCGAAAAGAGGATGGCTGCATCAACCCCGAGAATATCCACCGGCTGTATTGTTACCTCGGCGGCAAGCCCGGGTGTCTTGCAGAGCGTCAGGAAATCGACTTTCCTGCGGACCGCCTGGTACTGCTCCAGATACCTTCCCGCCTGGCGCATGATCCATACAGGGGTGTACGGAACCGCCTCCCCGCGGCAGGCCTTCATAAAAACATCGTTCATAAAAAAACCTCCGTGTCTGCGTTGTGTGGAATCTGCGGATTATTTCGGCGGCAGGAAAGCCTACCTGCCCTGTTTCTTCAGTTTCCTTGGAACATACCCGCAGAAAGGGTCCTCTTCAAGATAGTCACCGCACATGGCGTATGCCCGTGCCCGGCAGCCGCCGCATACGTTTATATACTCGCAGGAGCCGCACCTGCCCCTGTATTTCCTGAAATCCCTCAGCTCCCTGAACAGGTCCGAGTCCTCCCAGATATCCTCGAAAGATTTCTCCCTGATGTTGCCTGCTGATCTCGGGAAATAGCTGCACGGCAGGACATTGCCGTCAACGTCGATAAGGGCTATCACCTGTCCGGCGATGCAGCCCTTGGAGCCGCCTGTTGAAAACTTAAGGCTCCTGCGCTCGAACTTCTTTCCCTCTTCTTTCTGCTTCTGCAGGACGATCCTGTAATAATGGGGCGCACAGGTGGGCCTTACAAGCATGGCGTCTTCATTCTTTTCCATCTGATAATGCCACTCGAGTATCTCCTCGTAGTCCTCTTTCGGGATAAGCTCGCTCATGATGTCCGCACCCCTGCCCGTGGGAACGATCATGAACATGTACCACGCAGAGGCCCCGAGCTCCTTTGCAAGCCTGTACACAGCGGGAATGTCCTCCCGGTTCCGCCTGGTAAAGGATGAGTTGACAAGGAATTCAATGCCGTGTTTCCTGAAAAGCCCGGCCGCGTTTACTGTGCCTGCAAATGCGCCTTTCTGCTTCCGGAAATCATCGTGCACCTTGCCGGAGGCGCCGTCAAGGCTGAGGGACACCATCCTGATGCCCGCCCCTTTGATTTTCTCACATATTTCAGGGGTGACGAGTGTGCCGTTGGTGGCGAGGCAGACTCTCAAACCTTTCTCAGTGCCGTAGCGGGCTATATCAAAGACATCCTCCCTTAACAGCGGTTCACCGCCGGAGAGGACGACGACAGGCATGGCATAACCCGTGATGTCATCGATAATCCTGTATGCCTCTTCCGTGGAAAAATCAGGGTGGTCTCCGGCCTCCGTCCCGGAAGAGGAGCGGCAGTGAACGCAGGCAAGATTGCACCTTCTCGTTATCTCCCATGCAATCCATTTCGGCTCAAAGTTCTTTATCATTGTTTTTCCGCTTTCATAAGCTTAACTTATTTACATGAATTTCTCAAAGACTTCATTCGAAAGAAGGAGCCCTTTTCGCGTAAGCCTCAGGCTGGTCTCATACGAGCAGCCCACGCTTACCATCTCTATCAGCCCGGCATCCTCAAGCCTGCTTATCTGTCTGCCGTAGCGGCTCAGGATGTTTTGCCCGTAGAGCCTTGCAAAAGACTCCAGGCACAGGCCCCCGGTCTTTCTTAATCCGAGAAACACCGCCTCGGACACAGCCCTGTCGCCGGTGATCTCCTCGGCATCACAGGGGGGGCGCCCCTTTTCCGACACGGCCCTGGTATATTCATCGAGGGCGGATGTATTGCAATATCTTGTTCCGTTTAAGAATGAGTGCGCCCCCGGTCCGACCCCGTAATACTCCCCCCTGTCCCAGTAATTCAGATTATGCCTGCACTGCCAGCCGGGTACGGCGAAGTTGGATACCTCGTAATGGACAAATCCCCCGGCCTTTAAATAGTCGATCGTGTATTCATACATCTCGATGACGGTTGCTTCCTCCGGGAGTCTGAACCCGTCCCCCCCCTGCGGCCGGCCGGCATTTAACCGTTCATAAAGCACTGTCCCTTTCTCCACGGTCAGTTCATAAGCGGAGATATGCTCCGGCATCAGGCTCACCGCCTTCGCGAGGGTTTTCTTCCAGCTGTCCATGTCCTGCCCCGGGATGGCGTATATCAGGTCTATGCCTATATTCTCACACCCTGCATCCCGCGCGATACGCACTGCCTGTTCGGCCTCTTCTGGTGAGTGTATTCTGCCCAGAAGTTCGAGCTCGGCCCTGTTGAAGGACTGCACCCCAATGCTGATCCTGTTTATGCCGGAAGACATGAGCAGGCCGGCCTTTTCCCTGTCCAGTGTGCCGGGATTCGCCTCGATCGTGGCCTCATAATCCTCCATGAACCTGAAACGGCTGAAGATATTCCTGATCAGCTCCGCAAGCCGGCTGGCCGGCAGCACCGTAGGAGTGCCGCCGCCTATGTAAAGTGTTGACAGGGCGGTGCCCTCCGGTATCCCGGCGAGTTCCTTCCGCAGCGCCTTTATACAGGCATCAGCCTTTGCAGGATCGTAAACGCCTGATACAAAATCACAGTAAGCGCACCTTTTCACACAGAAAGGGATATGGATGTAAAGTGACCGGGGCATGAATAATTTTAACAGACTTGGGGGTGTTATAAAAAGGCAAACAGGTTCCGCACCCATGGCCCGGTCCCCGGCAGGCGCCTTGACAGGGGAAAAGAAACAAAGGGAAAGACAGGCTCCCGTAAAAAAGGTTCGGGCGTTTTTGCAAAAGGCCCGGCTATGGGATATAATCTTGCTATAGCCTGAACCAGGCGATTTCATATTAACCTTAACGTTGCATAAACCGGCCGGAGAGCCCGGCGTAAAACCCTGTTTGAGGTTCAGGGGTTAGCCGGTTCAGGGTTCAAGGGTTATAAGGCGAAGGAAATTACTCCTCCCCTTAAGTTAAGGGGAGGCCGGGAGGGG
Source organism: Nitrospirota bacterium (assembly GCA_015491705.1). GTDB lineage: Bacteria > Nitrospirota > Thermodesulfovibrionia > UBA6902 > UBA6902 > JAADFS01. The sequence continues at coordinate 5,085 of WFVK01000055.1, forward strand.
TTATTTTATAACATGCCGTGCTGAATATTTCCTCAGGGAATCGCAGATAAAGCTTTTCCGCCGGGCTCTCCGGCATG
>WFVK01000056.1 GCA_015491705.1 Nitrospirota bacterium
GAATATTTCCTCAGGGAATCGCAGATAAAGCTTTTCCGCCGGGCTCTCCGGCATGCGGGCGATGGTGTTATGCAACTGTAAGGTTAATCAGGGAGGAAAATCCATTATGAGAAAGTTTCCGGTATTGATAACGGCACTGAGTTTAATCCTTATATCACTGACTTGCGCGGCATTTGCCGCCGGGGGCGAAACCGCGGCGGATGAAACGGTATTCACCATTCAGCGTTTCGTGATTGCCGGCAGCGTCGAAGACAGGGAGCCTGTCGGTGTCGTCAATGCCTTCGCATCCACGACAGAGAAGGTATACTGTTTTTTGGAGGCGGGAAATATCACAAAGGACACGACGGTAAGCTTTGTCTGGTATCACGGTGATAAAAAGATGGCAACCGTCACACTGCCCCTCCGTAAAGGCTCGAGATGGAGGACATACTCAAGCAAGAAACTGGGGGGATTAAAGGGCGACTGGAAAGTGGAACTGCAGGATGCCGGTGGCAATGTAATAGAGACGGTTGCGTTTTCAGTCGAGTAGTTTAACCTTGATGTTGCATAAACGGACGGGAGGAGGTTTCTTATCATGGCCGGAACAAGGAAAGAAGGACTTAAGCTTTTAAAGGTAATCGACGGTGATACTGTCAAGATTGAGATCGACGGCAGGGCCGAGTCCCTGCGCCTTGTGTGCCTTGATACAGAGGAAAGCCTTCACGGCAGTTCAAAGCCGGTGACCAATGCAGGGAAGCTCGCCTCACAGTGGGCCAAGCAATTTTTTGGTGTAAATGAAGACGGCTTCCCTGACGGGAACGATATCAGAGTGGATATCGAGTTCGACACAAACGACCCACTGCAGGTCTGTCTTCAGAAACACAGGGGGAACTACGGGAGGCTGCTCTGCTATGTCTATAAGGATGGGGTGAATTACAACCTTGAGACGGTAAGAAAGGGATGGAGCCCCTATTTCGTAAAGTACGGACGTTCACGCCTTTATCACGAGGAATTCCTCTCGGCCGAGGCCGCGGCACAGGCCGGCGGTATCGCCGTGTGGAACCCTGAGACAAATGCAGGGGGCAACAGGCGTGACTATGAAAGCCTCATCCCGTGGTGGCACCTGAGAGACGGTGTTGTCCAGGATTTCAGGAAATTCGGTCTGCAGGCAGGTGTAAAGTCAGTGAGGCTTGATTACGAGGAGATAGCCGAAACAGCAAGGGAAGGCAATGAAATAACAGTGTTCTGCGACCTGCAGGGCGGCATAAACAGGCGGGCCGGCAACGGGGCACTGGTTTATGCAGGTTCCATAAGGCACAAGTTCAATCTGTGGATTCCTGAAATAGACTCTCCCGCCTCACAGGAGATACTTAACCTCATAGAAAAGCGCTATGCCGGCAGGGGCCGCGGGTATGTCTATGTCACCGGCAGGGCGAGCCTCTATCCGCCGAACGAATACGGAAAGCCCCAGATCGTGCTTACCAGCGCCGGACAGCTTTCAGACCTGCCGCCCGGGGCCTGAACCGGATAAAAAACAGGCCGGCCAGTCCAAGACCCACGAGGAGCGCTGTCGAAGGCTCCGGGACCGGGGTGGCGATGACACGCCCGAGCAGTTCGGCTGATGCGCTCTCTCCTTCATACACATGGAATTGATCAATCGTTGTGTAAGCGGGGCCTGATATATTTCCGAACCCTATGAATTCGAGGGTATAGTTAATGCCGCCTGCCGTGAAATATGTGTCAGGAACCGAGGCCGGGAAATTAATGATGTCGGCGCTCGCAGCAGCATCTCCTGTGTTTACAGTGTTTATCAGCCCCAGGGTATATACGAAATCCTTGTTTATTCCTGACGGCGTGGTAAGGGAAAGCGTGACGCTGAGGTCCACTGCATCCGCCTGTGTGCCGGCATAAATGGTCCCGTTGAAAAAGGTCAGAGAACCAAAGCTGAACACCTGGTCTGTCTCCACTGAGAACGGCGTGCCGTCAAAGTCCAGCCAGCTCGGCCCGGTTACAGGGCCTATACCCCATGTAAAATGATCCGTGCCCACTCCTGTGACAACCATTGTGGACGGACCTGCCGGGTTTATGAATATACCGCTGCTGCTGCCTGCGACCGGAAGGGCCGCGGCATTTGAAGCAAACACTATGACTATTGCTGAGACAATACTCAGTAACCGTGTCATTTTTAAC
>WFVK01000057.1 GCA_015491705.1 Nitrospirota bacterium
CATCGGCTACTCCCTGTCTTTCGGACCGGACATCGGCGGTTTTATCGGGGGGCTCGACTGGGCGGGCCTCAGGGGTGTGGGTCGTGAACCTTCACCTTATGCCCCCACCCTGCCGCATCTCGCATTCATGATCTACCAGGCCATGTTCGCTGTCATAACACCGGCGCTTATAAGCGGAGCATTTGCGGAAAGGATGAAATTTTCGGCATACATTATTTTCATTCTGCTCTGGACGACCCTGATATACAACCCTGTCTGCCACTGGATATGGGGCGGCGGATGGATGGGCGACATCGGGGTGCTTGACTTCGCGGGGGGCCTGGTCGTGCACCTTACATCAGGAATCTCCGCCCTGGCGGCGGCATTGTACATAGGCAAGAGAAAGGGATACCTCGAGGAGGCCATGCCACCGCACAATCTCCCGATGACCGTGCTCGGTGCAGGGCTGCTGTGGTTCGGGTGGTTCGGATTTAATGCCGGAAGCGCCCTGTCCTCGGGCGGGCTGAGCACGATGGCCTTTGTAACAACTCATACAGGAGCCGTGGCGGCCACTGTCACCTGGATGATCATGGAGTGGCTCCACCGCGGAAAGCCGACCATGTTCGGCGCTGCAACAGGCGCCATCGCAGGACTCGCCACCATCACCCCTGCCGCGGGATTTGTAGGGCCCATGTCCGCACTGGTCATAGGAATTGCGGCAGGCAGCCTGTGCTATGCAGCGCTGAACGCCAAAACACGCTTCGGCTACGATGATTCCCTTGATGCATTCGGCGTCCACGGCATAGGCGGCATAATCGGCACCATCGGAGCGGGCCTCTTCGCGTCCGCGGCAATCAACGGTGTCAACGGCCTGTTCTTCGGCAACGCAAAACAGCTTGCGATCCAGGCGACCGCCGTAGCCGTGGTGGCGGTCTATTCATTTATTACAAGCCTTGTCATACTGAAGGCGGTTGATGCGGTTGTGGGCATCAGGGTTGACAGGGAAAGCGAAATTCAGGGACTCGACATCTCCCAGCACGGGGAAGAGGGGTATTTCCTTTAAAATATGCAATAAACCGGTATGCCTACAAAATAGTACCATAAGTTACATAATTGTGGGCAGGTGTGGCGTGGTTTCATTGAAAATCAAGACCTTGCAACTGGCATGATTTTCGCTATGTGCAGTACATGGTTTCGTTGAAGGACAAAGTGGAAGACATGGAGAGAGAGGAAATAATAAAGGCGCTGAAGAAGTGTGACTGGGTCAAGGCAAGGGCCGCTAAATATCTCGGGATCACCGAGCGGATGATAGGATACAAGATACAGAAATACAATATCAGAAGAAGCGGATGGCACAAGTCTTAACCCGGCGCGCTGCTCCAGCGGGGGCGGAGGGGCCGCTCGCGGTGTTTTTATGCGGCCGTAACGTATAATAGAAGCCGTCTGTGGAGGATATAGCGACATGAAGGATGCATCTGTCTTAATCATCAAAAACATCCCTGCCGAAGGCCCGGGCACCATAGAGGACTGCCTGAAGCAAAAGGGGATGCCGTACAGAATCCTGGAGTTCTCCAAGGGCGAGGAGCCCGCGGATACCGGCGAATACACGCACCTGATAGTCATGGGAGGCCCCATGGCCGTGTACGAGATGAATGAATATCCATATCTCAGGAAAGAGACGGAGCTTATAACGAGCTTCATTGAGAGCGGAAAGGCCGTGTTCGGCGTGTGCCTGGGCGCACAGATGATCGCCCATGCACTCGGCGCGAGGGTATATCCGGGAGGCACCAGGGAAATAGGCTGGTACAGGGTCGATATAACGCCCCAAGGCATGGAAGACCCCGCGTTTTCAAACCTCTCCGTTGACAGCGCCCCCGTGGCCGAGGTCTTTCAGTGGCACGGCGACACATTCGACCTGCCGCGGGACGCAGTGAGAATAGCCTCATCGGATGTATACCCGAATCAGGCGTTCAGATACGGCGGCAATGTATATGCCCTGCAGTTTCACATAGAGGTGACGCCGGCCGTGATCAGGGAATGGTTTGAGGACGAGGAGGGTGTTGATTTGAATACCATGCTCAGGGAGACGGAGAGGATATATCCTGAATATTACAGGAGGGCCATGAGGTTTTATGAAAAATTTTTCTCTTAACAAACGGCATATATTTATAGTAAGATTATCAATCGCGCCAATTCCATCGTCAACGGGAATCCCGAAATAACAAACTCAAAGGAGGTTTATTATGACACCAAAGGACGTACTGACTTTCGCCCAGGAAAACAATGTGGTAATGGTGGATTTCAAGTTCATCGATTTTCCAGGGGTCTGGCAGCATTTCTCGGTTCCGAGGGATGAACTGAAGGAAGAGACTTTCGAGGAAGGGGCCGGTTTCGACGGCTCATCCATCAGGGGGTGGCAGGCCATTCACGCCTCGGACATGCTGATCATCCCCGACCCCGAGACAGCGATCCTCGATCCCTTCAGGAAGTATCCGACACTCAGCCTCATATGCAACATCGTTGATCCCATCACCAAGGAGCCCTACACGCGCGACCCGCGATACATCGCGCAGAAGGCCGTGCAGTTCCTGAAGTCCACCGGCGTCGGCGATACTGCATACTTCGGGCCCGAAGCGGAGTTCTTCATCTTCGACGATATCATGTATGACCAGAACGCCCAGAGCGGCTATTACTTCATTGATTCCCGGGAAGGCATCTGGAATTCGGGCAAGGAAGAGAATCCGAACCTCGGCCACAAGCCGAGACACAAGGAGGGGTATTTCCCCGTCCCACCCACGGACAGTCTTGAAGACATGAGGACCGAGATGGTGACCATCATGCAGAAGTGCGGGATTCATGTCGAGGCACAGCACCACGAGGTTGCAACGGCAGGCCAGGGAGAGATAGACATGAGATTCTCGCCGCTCGTTAAAATGGCCGACAATCTCATGCTCTTCAAGTATATCGTCAAGAATGTCGCTTTCAAGCACGGAAAGACCGTAACCTTCATGCCCAAACCCCTCTTTGACGACAACGGCTCGGGAATGCACACCCACCAGAGCATATGGAAAGAGGGCAACCCCGTGTTTGCCGGCAATGAGTATGCAGGGCTCAGCCAGACAGCCCTTTACTATATCGGCGGCATCCTGAAACATGCAAAGGCCCTCGCCGCGCTGACAAACCCCACGACCAATTCATACAAGAGACTTGTCCCGGGCTTTGAGGCGCCGGTAAACCTTGCATATTCCGCAAGGAACAGGTCGGCCGCGGTGAGAATCCCGATGTACTCGCCTTCTCCAAAGGCCAAGAGGGTGGAAGTAAGATTTCCTGATCCCTCATGCAATCCCTATCTCGCGTTTGCGGCAATGCTGATGGCGGGCCTTGACGGTATAGAGAACAAGCTGGACCCCGGAGAAGCGCTTGACAAGGATCTCTATGACCTTCCGCCCGAGGAACTTGCAAAGGTTCCGCAGATAGTCGGAAGCCTTGACGAGGCCCTTGACTGCCTCGAGA
>WFVK01000058.1 GCA_015491705.1 Nitrospirota bacterium
AAGGAATCGCAGATAAAGCTTTTCCGCCGGGCTCTCCGGCCTGCGGGCGATGGTGTTATGCAACTGTAAGGTTTATGCAACATTAAGGAGAGTATTGCTTTTAAATTTAGAGCTTATGTAAACTATTTCTATAGAGCATTTAACCATCTGTTCATTAATCCATTTCATTTGTTACGGAGGTAAACAGTTTATGAATATATTCAAGACAGCGCTCCTGATGACAGGGCTTACCCTGGTTCTTCTCTGGGCCGGGGCTGCGCTCGGCGGCCGGTCGGGCATGACGGTCGCGCTTGTATTCGCCCTGGCGATGAACGCCTTCAGCTACTGGTTCAGCGACAGGATAGTGCTGAAAATGTACAGGGCGAGGGAGGTCTCCGAAGCCGACGCGCCCGAGCTGTACTCAATCGTCAGAAGGCTCGCCCGGAGGGCGGAGATCCCGATGCCGCGGGTGTATATCATGGACCAGGCTCAGCCCAATGCATTCGCTACAGGCAGGAACCCCTCGCATGCAGCGGTTGCCGTGACAACCGGTATATTGAATATCCTGAGCCGTGAGGAACTCGAGGGTGTAATAGGGCATGAGCTCGCCCACATCAAACACCGTGACATCCTCATAGGCACTGTCGCCGCAACCATTGCAGGCGCCATAAGTTACCTGGCCTTTATGGCCAGGTGGGCCCTGATCTTCGGCGGCCGGGACGATGAAGACGGCAACCCCCTCGTTGCAATCGTCATGATGATCGTTGCGCCTGTTGCAGCCATGCTGATACAGATGGCCATATCCCGTTCGAGGGAGTATGCCGCTGACTCAGGGGGGGCGAAGCTGGCAGGAAACCCGCGGTATCTCTCGAACGCATTGAGGAAGCTCCAGTCCGCGGCGCAGAGGATACCGCTTGAGGCACAGCCTGCGACAGCGCATATGTTCATTGTCAATCCCCTTTCAGGCGGCGGCATTGCAAGGCTCTTCAGCACCCACCCGCCGATGGAGGAGAGGATAGCGAGGCTTGAGGGCATGGGGCGTGTCCCTTAAGCAGATTGAAAAAAAGGTCTTATCCGGAAAGCGCCTCAGCCCCGCAGACGCCCTTGAGCTGTTTAACAGCGGCGACATCTTCACCGCGGGCAGGCTCGCCGCGCATGCCGCCCTCAGCAAAAACGGCAACAGGGCGTATTTTATCCGGAACCATCATATAAACCCCACGAATATCTGCGTCAACAGGTGCAGGTTCTGCGCCTTCAGCCGCTCCGAAGGCGACAGGGGCGCATATGAGCTGAGCATCAAAGAGATAATTTCAAAAATCAGGAAATGGTATGCAGCGGCAACTGATGAAGGGAAGCCGCGGAGCGGAAAAACCGGCAATGCAGTGTATCGCGAGGTCCACATAGTCGGCGGCCTTCATCCCTCACGTCCGTTTGATTATTACCTTCAGATGCTGAGGGAAATCCGCCGGACATTCCCCGGGCTGCACATCAAGGCATTCACCGCTGTTGAGATAGACTATTTTTCAAAGATCAGCGGCCTCTCCGTAAGGGACACACTCCTTGCCCTGAAAGACGCGGGGCTCGGTTCCATGCCCGGCGGCGGCGCCGAGATATTCAACGCCGGGGTCAGAAACAGACTGTGCCCTGAAAAAATCAGCGGCGCACGCTGGCTCAGGATAATGGAGACCGCCCACAGGGCCGGCATAAGGTCCAATGCGACCATGCTTTACGGACACATTGAAACTTATAAGCACAGGGTGGAGCACATGCTGAAGCTCCGCGATCTTCAGGACAGGACCGGCGGCTTTCAGGCATTTATCCCCCTGTCCTTTCACCCGGTGAACACGAAAATACCGGGGGCGAAATATACATCCGGCACGGACGACCTCATGACCATAGCGGTCTCGAGGCTGTTTCTCGACAACTTTCCTCACATCAAGGCCTACTGGATAATGCTCGGCGAGAAAATCGCCCAGCTCGCCCTCCTGTTCGGAGCCGATGACCTGGACGGTACGATTATTGAAGAAAAGATCACCCATTCAGCAGGCGCATTATCCGCCCATGCCATGTCAAGAGCAGCGCTGGTCAACCTGATTGAAAAGGCCGGCAGGGTCGCCGTGGAAAGGGATTCGTTTTACAATGCAGGCCCTCCCGGCGGTTCATGCAGCAATGTCTAAGAGGCCTTTATCCGCTTCTTCGTCCATTCAATCAGCCCCCCTGCCGCTATCAGTTCCTGCATGAACGGGGGGATGGGCTTTGCGGCATACTCCTCGCCTTTTGTGATATTCCTTATGACACCCCTGTCCGCATCGATTTCTATCTCGTCGCCTTCACGTATCCCGGCGGGGGCCTCTTCGGATTCGAATATCGGGAGGCCGATGTTGAATGCGTTCCTGTAAAATATCCGCGCAAAGCTCTTTGCAACGACCGCCTGAATGCCCGCTGCCTTGATTGCAATAGGCGCGTGCTCCCTTGAGGAGCCGCAGCCGAAATTCGCCTCTGCAACAATCATATCGCCTGCACCGACCTTTGAAGGAAACTCCCTGTCCGCATCTTCCATAACATGCCTTGCCAGTTCATGCGGATCCGATGTATTGAGATAGCGCGCGGAGATTATTGCATCCGTATCAATATTGTCCCCGAACTTCCAGACCTTTCCCTTCAGTATCACAGTACCTCCTCCGGGACGGCTATCCTGCCCTTGACGGCGGATGCCGCGGCAACAGCAGGATTGGCAAGATAGACCCTGCTTTCCGGATGCCCCATCCTGCCTGCAAAATTCCTGTTTGTAGTTGCAACCGCCGTTTCACCCCTGGCAAGGACTCCCATGTGGCCCCCGAGGCAGGGCCCGCATGTGGGGGTTGAAAATACGGCTCCGGCCTCAACAAATATCTCTGTTAGTCCCTCTTTCAGGGCATACAGGTAGACCTGCTGCGTTGCGGGGATAACTATCATCCTCGTATCCGGATGAACCTTCCGGCCCTTTATAATCTCCGCAGCCTCCCTTATATCCTCTATCCTGCCGTTTGTGCATGAGCCCACCACGACCTGGTCGATTGTAACCGAGGAAAGCTCTTCAGCGGGCCGGGTATTGGACGGCAGGTGCGGGCAGGATACGGTAAGCGGTATCTTCGAGCAGTCGTATTCCCTCACATCAGCATACCGGGCATCGCTGCCGGATGAATAGAACGTGTACTTCCTCTTTGCCCTCGGCCTTACGTACTCCTCGGTAATACGGTCCGGAACAATTATGCCGTTTTTGGCGCCGGCCTCGATGGCCATATTGCACATTGTCAGTCTCCCGGCCATGGAAAGCGAGCTTATAGTCTCCCCCTCAAATTCCATCGCCCTGTAAAGTGCGCCGTCAACCCCTATGCTGCCGATTGTGTGAAGTATCAGGTCCTTGCCGCCGACCCACCGGTTTAATTTCCCGTAATAGATGAACTTCACCGACTCCGGTACCCTGAACCAGCATTCGCCTGTCGCCATTGCAGCAGCCGCATCGGTTGAGCCCACACCCGTGGCAAATGCCCCGAGGGCGCCGTATGTGCATGTGTGGCTGTCGGCTCCTATAACAAGGTCTCCGGGCAGGACAATGCCCTGCTCGGGAAGGAGGGCGTGCTCAACACCCATTCTGCCGACCTCGAAGTAAAGCCCGAGGTTGTAATCCCTTGAAAAATCCCTGAGCATCCTGCACTGTTCCGCGGCCCTGATGTCCTTCTGCGGCGCAAAATGATCGGGTATGAAGGCGATCCTGTCCCTGTCGAACACATCAGCGGCCCCGGTCTTTTCAAATTCCCTGATCGCTATGGGCGCGGTTATATCGTTTGCAAGGATAATATCGACCTTTGCATTTATCAGCTCGCCGGGCGAGACATCTTCCCTGCCGGCATGTGCTGCAAGAATTTTCTCCGTTATTGTCAATGTTCCTCCGGAAAAGCGGCGGTATAATTATTTCAGGGTATGGAAATATTACAGGAAGTTAAAGGCGTTAGTCAAATGGCGGGGGGATACGGCAAAATAAATGCCCCTCCCGCCGGGCAGGAGAGGCATTTGCAACCGACTATTGACTACAGTTTGATCACATTGATTGCCTTCTGGCCTTTTGCGCCTTCTTCAATCTCAAAACTGACGGAATCGCCTTCCAAAAGAGATTTGAAGCCGTTGCCGGCTATGGAAGAGTAATGGACGAAGACATCGCCGCCGTCTTCTTTTGAGATGAAACCGTAACCCTTGGATTCATTGAACCACTTTACAGTACCGTTTACCATATCTTTTGCCTGCCTCCTTACATATAGACTAAAGTATCAGAACGACCCGTTGCCCTTAAAAACAAAAAGGGGCCGCAAAGCTAAAGTCTTTGCGGCCCGGCCTCTTACAAAAACTTCTGAACTTCCCTTTAAGGCTAACATGCATAATAATAATTGTCAACCCTTATACCGCGGCAATTCACGGTGAAGGCAAAGATCATTTTTCATTTGGAGCATTATGCAAGAAGATCACCATCTGTCTGCAAAGCATATCGGAGCACAGGCAGATAAATTTGACCCTCTGTTTAAACACACACCCATCATATACAGTGTTTTATCGCAATAATTGCCCGGCAATTCTGCTTATCCGAAAATAATCGGGGCTCCGGTGACCACAGGTCGTTTTTTGTTTTCACCGTGAATCGCTGCTATCATGCCCGGCTGCCCGGCTTGCTGTGTTTTAATGCCATTGTACGGTATAATCAACTATGTCTCATAGTCGATATAAATTCAAAATCTTCAAGCCGGGTCAGTGGGTGGACGCCGGGTTATATACAACCGGAGAGGTCGTTTCTGTTGATCCTGAGTATCCCGAAAACGTAGTTCTCCGGTAC
>WFVK01000059.1 GCA_015491705.1 Nitrospirota bacterium
GCGCTGTTTCATATATGCTTGCCTTTTTTGCAGGTGTCCTGTCTTTTCTTTCACCCTGTGTGCTGCCGCTGCTGCCTTCCTATGTCTCGTTTATAACAGGCGTCTCCTTTGAAGACCTTACAGGCAAGGCCGACAGGGGCAGGGTAAGATTTCTTACTATAACGAACTCCCTCGTGTTTATCCTGGGTTTTTCCTCTATATTCACCCTCCTGGGCGCTTCGTCATCCGCGGCCGGGCAATTTTTCTTCCAGTACCAGGAGATCATAAGGATAACAGGCGGCATACTGATTATAATTTTCGGTTTCTTTGTTGCCGGCGTTCTCAGGATTGATTTTCTCATGAGAGAAAAGAAGTTTCACTTGAATTTCAAGCCCGCAGGCTATATCGGGACATTCGCCGTGGGCATGACATTCGCCGTGGGATGGACCCCCTGCATAGGCCCGATACTCGGCTCCATACTCATGTATGCCAGCTCAACGGCCTCTGTAAGCTACGGCGCCAAGCTTCTTGTGGTTTATTCTCTGGGCCTCGGGATACCGTTTATGCTCTCCTCACTTGCGCTCAATACGTTCCTGAGCCACTCGAGGAGGCTCCAGAGGCACATGAGACTGATAATGGTCATAAGCGGCATACTTCTTGTAATATTCGGCATTATGCTGCTTACAAACATGATAACGGTGCTGGTGGGACTGTTTCCCAACTTTACCATTTTATAGAAGTTGCAATGAGTTGAGTTCATACTTTTTTCATATTTGAATATTATAATGACGGTTGGATTTCCGCCTGCAACACATTAAATGGATAAAAAAAGGCTTTATGAAAAGTGCATGCCGGGAAAGATATTCTTTCTGATACTCCTGTTATTATTGTCAGGTGTAAGCGTATCTTACGGCAGGGAAATAACACGGATGGAGCTTGAGGAAGTCACCGACCTCATCATGAGCCCCGGCTGCAACTACATCTATACGCTCACAAACTGCCCCTCCGCCCAGGCGGAACAGATGCGGGAGCTTATAAAGGACAGGCTCAGGAAGGGAGAGAGCAAGGAAGAGATTCTCTCCTATTTTGAAAAAGTCTACGGAACGAAAATACTGGCCCAGCCGTCGAAGAAGGGCTTTTATTTTGTTGCATGGTGGTTTCCGTATTTTCTTCTGCTTGACATATTTATAGTGGTGGGGATTTTCCTGTTCCTGTGGCGCAGGAAAAATTATAAAAAAGAGGAGTCCGATACCGCCGTTGATCAGGATATGGAAACACTCCTCGAGGATGAAGTGCGTAAATTCAAGGAAAGAGAGTAGAAAGCAAGTTTTGCCATGAAACGTTTACTGAAGCTTTTCTTCTGGCTGCCGGTCATCATCCTTATAGCCGCAGTCGTCATAGGTGCATTGAGCGGCCTTGAAAAGGGCCTGGAAAAACAGCCCCGGCCGTCCATAGGGGAGAAGGCGAGGGATTTTACCTTTCCTGATTTGCAGGGGAATGAAATCTCTCTGTCGGATTTTTACGGCAAAAAGGTGGTGTTCATAAATGTCTGGGCCACGTGGTGCCCCTCGTGCAGAAAAGAACTGCCCACACTCCAGAAACTGTATGAGAAGTTCAGGGGGGATGACTTTGAGGTGCTGGCTGTGAGTATAGACGCAGCGGGCAAAAAGGCCGTTGCGCCTTATATGCAGAAAAACGGCTACACATTCCCCGCACTTCTTGATACGGCAGGCTCCATTCAACTGCTTTACGGAACCACGGGTGTGCCGGAGTCATTTATTATCGATAAAAAAGGCAGGGTCGCCTTTGTGGAGATCGGCCCCGGTGACTGGACCGAGCCGAAAAGACAGGAACTGATAAGGGGACTGACGGAAGAGCCTGATACGGATATGGAGGCCGGAACATGAAAGCCAGGCGGAAAACAGTCATTTTTGCGGTGATCCTGATATTATCTTCTTTCGTTTATCTCGTATTTCTCGGTATGAAGGAAGGCAGCATGTATTACCTTGAGGTCTCCGAGTTCTTCAGCAGGCTTGATGAACTCGGCCGGCAGAAGGTCAGGATCAACGGCGCAATAGTCCCGGGCAGTGTCAATTATGACACCGGCAGCATGAAACTCACTTTTTATTTAAAGGACAAGGATATGGAGGATTCCCGGCAGTTAAAGGTCGTCTACAGGGGAAGTCCTCCCGACCTCCTGGAGCAGGAAGGCGTCACCCTTGTGGCCGAGGGCTCTTATAACAGAAAGACGGGTGTTTTTGAAGCCGGACAGCTCCTCGTAAAGTGTCCTTCAAAATATGAAAAGAAAGAGGGCGAAGAATGATAGATTTCGGAAAGTACTCCCTGCTCTTTTCCTTTATCCTTTCCATTCTTGTATTGATGGGTCTGTCCGTCGGGATCAAAAAAAGGGACGGAAGGTTTATCGACATGGCCTACCGGGGGGTCAAGGGGATATTTTTCTTTCTTACAATAGCCGTGGGCATCCTCGTATATGCATTTATTACAAATGACTTCAGGATTGAGTACGTAGCGTCATACTCTGAGAAGAGTCTTCCCGTTTTTTATAAAGTAACCGGGCTGTGGGCGGGACAAAAGGGCTCCCTCCTGTTCTGGGCATGGCTTCTGTCGGTCTTCACATTTATAACCGTCAGGCGTGATGAAAGGAGGGCCAATTCCGTGTTCCTTCCATACGTGCTCGTGTTTTTAAACCTGACGATGATGTTCTTTCTTGCCCTTGTAAGCTTTGTGACCCCGCCTTTCGAGATGCTGGCACGATTTCCTGCCGACGGCAACGGCCTGAACCCCCTGCTGCAGAACCCGGGCATGGTCTTTCATCCACCGACACTATATCTCGGGTATGTGGGCTTCACTGTCCCGTTTGCCTTTGCCATGGCCGCCCTTGCAATGGGAGACCTCGGGGACTGGTGGATAAAAAAGACAAGGGCATGGACACTGTTTTCATGGGTGTTCCTGACCCTCGGCATCATCTTCGGCGGCTGGTGGGCCTATAAGGAGCTTGGATGGGGGGGTGTGTGGGGCTGGGACCCTGTCGAGAATTCTTCGTTTATGCCATGGCTGACTGCAACCGCGTTTCTTCACTCCGTTATAATCCAGGAGAGGCGGGGAATGCTCAAGATATGGAATCTCTCCCTGATACTGCTGACCTTTGCGTTGAGCATCTTCGGTACCTTTATTACAAGGAGCGGCATTATTTCCTCTGTCCATGCCTTCGGACAGTCACCTGTGGGGTATGTCTTTCTCGGGTTTCTATTCATAGTCCTTGCCGCCGGCATATATCTCATAAAGACAAGATACGAAAAATTAAAGGAGAAAAATCCGAGGATCGAGGCTTTTCTCTGCCGGGAAAGCTCGTTCCTGTACAACAACATAATCCTTGTGGGCATATGTTTTGCGACCTTCTGGGGAACGATATTCCCGCTGATCTCAGAGGCTGTAAAAGGTGTGAAGATCTCGGTAGGACCGCCTTTTTTCAACACGATCAACTCCCCCCTGTTTCTGCTCCTGCTGATTTTAATGGCGATATGCCCGCTTCTCGGATGGCGCAAGACCTCTGCAAAGGGGATGCTGAAGAACTTCCTGATCCCCTTTTCCCTGATGGCGGTATCGCTGCCGCTGCTTTACATGGCGGGCATCAGGGAATTCATGCCGGTATTTTTCTTTTCCTTCTCCGTCTTTGTCATTGCCACGGTGGCAAGGGAGTTTTACCTCGGCACAAAGGCCGGGGTGAAGAACAGCGGCAGGAACTGGATGTCGTCGTTCATGAATCTGGTGCTGAGGAACAGGCGAAGGTACGGCGGATTTGTGGTTCATATCGGTATGGTGTTTATAATACTCGGTCTTGCGGGCTACGGGTATTACCAGTATAAAGTGGATTTCAACCTGAAAAAAGGGCAGGAGGTTACAGTAAAGCATTACCGCCTTAAATATATAGATCTGGCAAGCTTTGAGAAGTGGAACTATGAAGCCGTAGGCTCTCTGATCGAGGTCTACAGATCAGGAAAGTTTGCCGGCACCCTGAGGCCTGAGAAGAGATTTTACAAAAAGCAGGAGCCCTCCACTGAAGTCGCTATCTTAAGCAGCCTGGCAGAGGACCTCTACCTGATCCTCGGGAGCTGGAACAGCGACGGCTCCATTACATTGACCGTTGTCATAAATCCTATAATTTCATGGTTATGGATAGGCACTGGTGTGGTGCTGTTCGGCACTGTCTGGGCCATATTGCCACGGAGGCGCAGGGAGGAGGAAGTCGATATCCTGGAGAAAGATGTCATTCTTTATCTGAGAGGAACGGGAGCTGAATAATGCTTGTGATATTCTTTGTTTTAATGCTGGCCTTTCTTGTCTATATATTAGTACCGCTTGCGCAGGACAGTTACTGGCCTTTTGTAAAGAGGGGGACGCTTGCCGGGATACAGGGAGACAAAAAAGAAGGGCTCTGGGCCATATCGGACGTGGATTTCGAGTACGAGATGGGAAAGCTGACTAGGGAGGACTACATATCCACAAGGGAATTCCTGAAGAGGGAGGCGCTTCATGCGCTTGAGCGGGAAAGGCGCCTTTCGGAGAAAATCGCGCTGAAGCCCAAACAAGAAATTTCAGAAGACCTGAAAATGGATATCACCAGAGAGGTGTTGAGGATTTGCGGAAAAGAATTGTCTTCATAATATTTTCTGTCATACTGATGGCAGCCGATGCATTTGCCGTGTCTTTAAACGTAAGCGTAACAAATGCAACCAAGGGCAAAAGCCTGTCGGGGTACCCATTTAAAATACTATCCGTCGAACAGGACAGGTACGGAGGCTTGCAGGTGTTAAAGTCATATGAATTCCAGACCGGCCCGTCAGGGATATTCAGGGGGAAAGTGGATGTCCTCCCTGGTGAGACGGTTATGGGTGAAGTGAATTACAGGGGCGTGGCCTATCATTCCCCGCTGATACGGATAACGCAGGGGCAGGAGGATTATAAGCTGAATTTCAGCGTATATGAAATAACCGACGACGCCCGGAAGGTGGAGATAACCCAGAGAACCATGATGATCACTCCGCATGATGACAAGACGGTCATGGTATACGATACTCTCACCATAAGGAACAACAGCAGGCTCACGTATGTAGGAAAGTACAACGACAAGTTAAAGATAAACCAGGTGCTTTTCATTCCTCTTCCTGCAGGATATTCACTGATCAATGTATGGGGGCTCGACCAGCGGGGCATATATACACTGGTCGGGGGTCTGGCGACGCGGAATGAAATCATACCCGGTGAAAGCTCCGTATCCCTCAGCTATTTTGTGAGGAGTGACACAGGCGTATTTGACATGTCCATGCATGTCGATGACAACGGCCCGCCGCTGAAGAAGATATCTCTCTTTTTCAAGAACAAGGAAAAGTGGAAGGTAAAATCCTCAAGCCTCCTGCACAAGGGAAAGAGAAAATTTGAAGGGGGTGTTTACGGCACCTACCACGTGTGGGAGGCCAGCGGATTAAGGGACATAAAATTCAGGGTGCTGGCCCCCTCCCACAAGGGCTTTTTCAGTCTGTGGCAGGTTTCCGTGCTTGCCGCCTTTATTGCAGCCGGCACGGGAATGTTTGTTATGAAGAAGAAGGTCTACAGGTGGAACCTGATGCGGGAGAAAAGGAGACTGGAGGGCATACTCGCAAGACTCGGAAGAGAAGCGGATAAAGAGGATTTAAAGGGATACTACATGTCCTTCCGGAAGGTTCTGGAGGACAGGACGAGGGAGATAGGGGAAAGGCTCAGGTCTTGAATATTATAAAACTGAGGGGGGTCAGGAAGCAGTATCACGCCAAGACAGCGCTGAGCGGGATTGATATGTATGTGCGGCGGGGGGAGTGCATTACACTCTTCGGCCCCAACGGCGCGGGCAAGACGACCCTGCTGAAGATAATATCAGGTATAATGTCCCCCACCGAGGGAAAAGTCCTCTACAATGACAAACCATATTCTGAAAGCGACATAAAAAAAGATGCATTCTATCTGGGGCACAGGACATCGCTCTATAATGCCCTGACGGTGATGGAGAACATGGACTTTATCCGCAGGCTCTTTTCCCTTGACCACAGGAGAGAAGTAGAGGATATTTTAAGGGGACACGGCCTCTGGGAGAGGAGAAACGACCCTGTAAACGAACTTTCACAGGGGATGAAGAGGCGGCTTGCCCTTGCAAAGGGATTCATTATGAATCCTGCAATCTTCATCCTTGATGAGCCGTTTACCGGCCTTGACCACCGCTGGAGGTCCGCCATCGTTGCAAAGATAAACGACATAAGAAGGCAGGGCAAATCCGTGCTTATATCGACCCACCTCGTGGAGGAGGGATACAGACTCGCAGACCGCGTGGCCTTCCTTCACAGGGGCAGGTTCCTGTTCATCAAAGACAGGGATGAAGTGGACCCAGGGGAGATTTACGGGCTTTTCGATTCCATGGGAGAAGCTGCAAGATGAAATTCGCGGGAAGCGCAATAGCCATCCTGAAAAAGGATATACTCCTGGAACTGCGGGGCAAGGAGTCCCTGAGCCTCATGCTTTTCCTCTCTCTGCTTCTGCTTGTCATATTCAATTTCGCCCTTGACACCGGCAAAGAGAATGTCTCTTCTCTGGCATCAGGGATACTCTGGGTGGTCTTTACATTCTCGGGAATTTTAGGCATGGGCAGGACATCAATGGCGGAAAGGGACGAAGACGCATACCTGAGCATACTCTTTTCTCCCGCATCAGCGGAGAGCTTCTATATCGGGAAGGTGTTGAGCAACCTTCTCTTTCTTGTAATAATGGAGATATTCACTCTGCTGTTCTTTGCGATCCTGTATGATTTCGAAAAAATTATAAGCATGCTGCCGCAACTGCTCCCCGGCCTCCTGCTCGGGACACTCGGGTTTTCTCTCGTGGGCACGCTCTTTTCCTTTCTTACAACCGCCTCAAGATACGGTGAGGTGCTGCTGCCTTTCCTGTACCTGCCGGTGGTGGTGCCGATCATACTCGGAGGGGTCTCATCCATGGACATAATATTAAACGGAAAGGCCGGCGGAGCCGGGAAGTGGATACAGATAATGGCTGTTTTCGATGTCCTTTATTTTGCCGTTTCCCTGCTGCTGTTCAGGTATATAATAGAGGAGTAGAGCAACATGAAGAAAAACAAAACCATAAGTATACTTTTCTTCTTACTGCTGGTCATGATGCCGCTGGATTTCTATCTCATCTTCAAAGTGGCTCCGACCGAAAGGATAATGGGCGATGTCCAGAGGATATTCTATCTCCATGTCTCCCTCGCCTCGGGCGCATTCCTGGCATTTACGTGCACATTTATCTCAAGCATAATATTTTTATGGAAGAAAAATCTCGTATGGGACAGCGCCGCCAGCGCCTCTGCCGAGACCGGCCTGCTTTTTGCGACCCTTGTCCTTATAACAGGCTCCCTGTGGGCAAGGCCCATATGGAATGTCTGGTGGACATGGGACCCGAGGCTCCTGACCGTGCTCATTCTCTGGTTCATATATGTCGGGTATTTTCTCTTCAGGGGCGGCATAGCCGACAGGTTCAAAAAGGCGCAGTACTCGGCTGTCATAGGGATAATCGGCTACATAGACATCCCGGTAATCAGGTATGCGACAAAATGGTGGAAATCCATACATCCGCTTCTTACGAGGGAAGGCGGCGGCCTTAATCCCGTTATGAAAAATGTCATGTTCTTCAGCCTGGCTACATTCCTTGTGCTTACCGTATTCCTGTTCTTCTTCAGGTTCAGGCTGGCAAGGATAGAGGAAAGATTGCAGAAACTAAAAAAACTGACGGAGGATTGACAATGGAAAACTGGGGTTATCTTGTGGGGGCATACACAGTTGCGTGGCTGGGGGTATCATTCTACCTGTATGCCAACGCAAAAAAGCAGAAGGCGATAGAAGAGCGGCTCTCGGATATCGAGGCCCTGCTGAAGGACAGGAGCTGAGCGGGTATACTTCCCCCATGAAAGAACAATGCGGGGTAAAATAGCATCGATATGCTGTTAGACAACATCGCACTGATTGCATCCGCCGTAAGCGCGCTGACTGCGCTGACAACTTCACTGCGCGCCCTGGGCAAGTCACGGGAAAACGCCAGGGATGCCATGATGGCCGGAGGAGGCGCCGCATCCCGGACATCCGGCAACAAGCACGGGATAGGGCTGTACCTGTCGGTCACCGTTATCTGGCTTGCCCTTTCAGTGGTGTTTGCCGCCCCCGTGCTTGCTGAAAGTTGGACCGGGGTGATGGATATGCGGTTTTTTCTCCGGCTCCTGCCGTTTGTGCTGATAGTAACCCTGCTGTGTATTATCTGGTGGAAGATACTGCATCCTTCTTCTCCACGATCCTGATCTTCATCTCCACGCGGTCATAGGGATTATTACGTCTGTCCCTCGGCTGGCTGACTATCCTGTCCACCACATCCATTCCCGATACGACCTCGCCGAAAACCGTGTATTTGCCGTCAAGATACGGCGCATCCGCAACGCAGATGAAAAACTGCGAACCCGCACTGTCGGGATCGGAAGACCTTGCCATGGAGAGTGTGCCCCTTTTATGGGGCCTGTTATTGAATTCAGCCTTCAGTGTATAGCCCGGATTGCCGGTACCGTATCTTGACCTGTCAGGGCCTTTTGAATTCGGGTCTCCGCCCTGGATCATAAATCCGGGGATAATACGGTGGAAGACGGTTCCGTCATAAAACCCCTTTCTGGCAAGCTCTATAAAATTATTCACGTGATTGGGCGCAACGTCAGGGAAGAACCTGAGCCTGATATTGCCGAATTTCGTCTCTATGATTGCGGTGGTCTGCTCCATTTTCTTTATCTCATCTTCCGTAAATTTCCTGTGTACCGGCTCCGCAAAGGCTGAAACCGGCAATAATACCACCAGAAGAAACAGGATGAGACCCGTGCTGTAAGACCTCATAATCCTCCTTTTCACCGTAAGAAAATATTCCTCACACAACCCCTCCCGGCTTCCCCTTAAACTAAGGGGGAAACCCATCACCTTATAACCTTTGAACCCTGAACCAGCTAACCCCTGAACCTCAAACAGGTTTTTTCCGGTCGGCTCCGCTGACCGTTTATGCAACATTAAGGACAGGCTTCCCTCAGTACATACGGGGTTTTTCGATTTCCATGACAGGATAACCTCCCTTGAAAATGCGCACGTCTCCTGTTGACTGTGAGACAGTAACGGCTATTGCGCTCGTAATGGTCGTGATGGCAGCCGCACTGTAATGACGGCTGCCCCAGCCCTGCGGCAACTTCTGTGGAACCAATTCCACTTTCAGAAACGCTCCGGCGGTCTCAACAGTCCCGTCCCTCTTTATGATAAAGGCGCCGTCAAGTTGAGCAAATTCCTTGATGGTCTCTTTCAGTTCCGGATTGAGGATATTTCTTTTTTCCTCCGGATACCCCTTGAAGGGGTTCAGTATCATCTGGCGCACATGCTCCATCACCTCTTCGGCATCGCCGATAACAAAAGATGTCCCCACGGACTTGCCTTCCCGGCCCTCGTTTGCGATTTCCACTGCTATGCGGACAACTTCCTCAAAGACCTTGGGGTCAACATCCTTGGTGAAATCTATTATCCTGTCGGAAGTGAGCATCTCGAATTCCTTGCCGATCTCCATCACCACCATGGTATCCAGAAACCCGAAGCGCGGTATCCCGGACAGGCAGACAATGTGATCGCCCTTTTTTAAAAGGTTTTCCGAGACGGCCATCATTACAGCGACTTTGATCTGTCCCATCCTTGTGAGAGGGATATTCGGCACGAGCAGGACCTTTCCTGCGGTCTTTTCCACTTCCCTGAAAATTTTCCTTGTTCTGGCAACGAGGAAAATATCAAAGACCTCTTTCAGGCCGTGCCCGTGGATGACCTCCGTTGAAGGGCATACATCCGCGTATATGAACAGGGCCTTGGCCTTGATTTCCCTGCATAACTCAAATGACTTCTTGAGTATGGAGGCGCTTATTTTCTGGTTCTGGTTCATTGACCGTCCTGATACGTTAATCCGTTTTGAAGGCTGTTTTCAACCCTTGCGGCCTTCTCTTCCACTTCCCTCACCATTTTCCTGCGGTATTCTTTAAGCGCGCCGGCGATCTTGCCGTCCCCGAGGGCCAGAATCTGGGCCGCCAGTATAGCAGCGTTTTTTGCTCCGGCCTTGCCCACCGCCATTGCAGCAACCGGAATGCCGGGCGGCATCTGGACCGTCGAATAAAGGGCGTCCACGCCCCCGAGGGGGGATGAATCCACGGGCACGCCTATTACAGGGAGTATTGTATGGGAGGCTATCACGCCTGCCAGATGCGCGGCGGCCCCGGCGCCGGCAATGATCACCTCAACGCCGTTTTTTTCAGCGTCCTTTACAATCGTGAGCGTCCTCTCCGGGGTACGGTGAGCCGATGAGACGGTGATACTGTATGGAATATCAAACTCCTTCAGGAGCTTTCCGGCTCCCTGCATCACCGGCAAATCAGAATCACTGCCCATAACAATCAATACCCTTGCACTCATGTCTTCTCCTTTGCACCTTTTGAACTTAAGGGTGAGGTATCCGCTCGGTTGTTTTCTGCAACATATTTCCCCATCC
>WFVK01000060.1 GCA_015491705.1 Nitrospirota bacterium
GCGTATTGATGTGAGGACAATGTCTCCTTTCAGTGTCAGTGGTGTGGACGGCCGCTTCATGCTCGGCCGGCTTAAAACAGGCACCCTCTACAGAAAAGACGGCGGAAGGGAAACAATACACCCCTTTGTCACGCTTTATTATATTCCTGAAGACAATCCTTCGGCACGAACCGAGCTGGGGCGGATCGGTCTCGGCGGAAGGCTTGATGCAATGGGGGTTGATTTCGGATTCATGGATTACGAAGAGGGCTCTCATTTGAGTTACAGAAAGGACCCCGGTGTTCCGGTTGTCGGCATTGCATGTCTTTTTGTCTTCCTCGGTCTCTTTGTGAGAAGCTTCGGCGCATGGTACAGGATTCAGTACGCAGTCGAAAACAGGACAGTTTATGCACTTATCAGCACAAGGGGCATACTGGCTGATAAAGACCGCATTGCCGCTAAACTCGAGAAGAAAAAATAACGGCAAACCGTCAGTCTCCCCTCAAATGAAAAACCTTACCCGGTATGGGGAAAATCCCTATGCCGGGTAAGGTTTTCACTTCTAAAAAAAACGTGCTTTTCCCCGCTACAAAGAATTTTTGATTAATACGATAATAGTACAGCCGTTTAGATTGAAAAAATTGAGCTTCCTTGCCTGAATAAGGTTCAGAATGAATAGGTGCAGGGTTGGCAGCAAAAAACTGAAGCACAAAATATTTATTGTTGATGACCATCCGATAATGCGTCAGGGGCTTGCGCAGCTTATCAACCAGGAAACGGACTTTACGGTTTGCGGAGATGCAGGGGACATCAGGGAGGCTCTAAAGGCCATTGCAAAGCACCGGCCCGATATTGCAATTGTCGACATTTCTCTGGGGCATATCAGTGGAATAAGGCTCATAGAGGAACTCTCAAATTACTATCCTGATTTATCAATTCTCGTTCTTTCCATGCATGATGAATTCATCTATGCCGAGCGCTGCCTCAAGGCGGGGGCAAGGGGCTACATTATGAAACACGAGCCGCCCGAGAAGGTGATCTCCGCATTAAAGAAAATCCTGGGCGGGGAGATTTACGTCAGTGACAGGCTGAGTTCAAGGCTCCTGCATAAACTCGTTCACAGGAAATCCGAAGTCTACACCTCGCCGGTTGAGAGTCTCAGCAACCGGGAGCTGGAGGTGTTTCAGCTTATAGGCCGCGGTATGAAGACGCGAAAGATAGCCGAGCAACTGAATCTCAGCATTAAGACGGTTGAGACATATATAGACCATATCAAGAAGAAGATGCACTTTGACGACTCCCGGAACCTGTTCATGCATGCTGTTAAATGGCTGATGAAAGAAAACATAAAGTGACTGCGTTGACGCGTCATAAACATGGAGCAAAGCCGCCGGCGAGCCGGCTGCAAGGAGGGCCTATGACGATGAGGCAAATAAGGATGCTGATTGAACCTGCAATATCAGGGGTTTTCCGATCATGATTTTCAGGGATACAAACGGCGAATCAGGAGAAATAAACTATACATCGGACGACCCCATGAGGATGTATATCAGGGAGATAAAATCCCTGTCCATGCTTACAAAGCAGGGTGAAATAGAGATTGCAAAGGCTCTGGAAGATGGGAGGGGCAAAATATCAAGGATCATCTTTACGGCTCCTTTTGCAATCAGGCACATATTGAACTTCCCGGTTCTGTTAAAGGAAGGGAAACTCTCGATAAGCAGTATCTGCTCCCCCGAAAAACCGGTTGAGCCCCCGGCAGATACCGATGCTGCGGAAAAACTTCTGAAAACCGTCAGATCATTAAGGTCCCTGCTCCACACGAGGGCGGCTTGTCTTAAAAGGCTGAATGAGGGGAAACCGGGCCGGAAAGATACGGAGGCGGCAAGGGCGGCACTGGAGAGGAACACCCACAAAATAGTCAACAGGATAGCCGGCCTCAACCTCCGTGAAGAGATAACGGAAGAATTGTCCGCCCGTTTCAAAAAACTGGCGGCATCGCACGGCCATATAGGGCGTGAAATAGACAATATTCGGAAAAGCGTGATCAGACCCTGCGGCAGATCAGGGAATAGAGCACACACTGACCGCGGCGAAATAAAAGGGCTGTGTGCCGCTTACAGGCGTCTGAAGAGAGAGATGGCCGCTGTGGAGGCGGAACTGGGTCTTAAGGGTGATGAGATAAAAGAGGCGCTGGCCGTTATTCATGAAAGCGAGGGGAAAATCAGTGATGCAAAGAAAGTGCTCACCGAGGCGAACCTGAGACTGGTGATAAGCATAGCAAGGAGGCACATCGGCAGGGGACTCAGCCTGCCTGATCTTATTCAGGAGGGCAATATCGGGCTGATGAGGGCTGTGGAGAAGTTCGACTACAAAAAAGGCTACAAGTTCAGCACATATGCCACATGGTGGATAAGACAGGCCATAACCCGCGCACTTGCAGACCAGGCAAGGACCATCAGGCTTCCTGTTCATATGATAGAAACCATGAACAGGCTCACACAGGTCTCCAGGGAACTCATGCAGGAACTCGGCAGGGAACCGAAAGTGGAGGAGATAGCAAATAGGATGGCCCTGCCTCTGGACAAGACCAGGAAGATTCTGAAGATATGCAAGGAACCTGTATCATTGAAGACCCCTGTGGGAAGCGAGGAGGAAAGTCACCTCGAGGATTTCATAGAAGACAAGGCATCCCTTATTCCTCTTGATGCAGTCATCCAGCAGGAATTGAAAAAGCATGTGCGGAAGATAATCAGCTCTCTTTCGACAAAGGAAGCGGAGATCATTAAAAAGCGCTTCGGCATCGGGGACGGCGCTTCGCAGACCCTTGAAGAGGTCGGCAGATATTTCAATGTAACCCGTGAAAGAATACGGCAACTCGAGGGAAAGGCTCTCAGAAAATTGAGACACCCGCAGCGGAGCGGGCCTCTCAAGGTCTTCCTCGAAAAAAGCATTTAGGCAAGAGGCAGGAGGGGCTGCCGGAAAAACTTTATATTTAATTTGTCAGGTAATGCCCTGCGCTGCCTCCTGCAACGCGTGCAGATGATGCCTTCTCCTCCGCCTGTGAAAGGGGTTCTTGCCCTGCGTGCCCCTTGCCGGTCCTGCCGCCGTTGTCCCGGACCTTAAAAAACGCTATTGCGTTGCGGAGCTGCTCTGCCTGGGCGGCCAGTTCTTCTGCTGTTGAGGACATCTCCTCGGAAGCTCCTGCATTCATCTGGATTACCTTGTCCAGTTGCTGTACGGCGGTGTTAATCTGCTCTGCTCCTGTATTCTGCTCATTGCTTGAGGCTGTTATCTCCTGGACCAGCTCCGCTGTCTTCTGTATGTCGGGCACAAGTTTCCCCAGCATGCTGCCGGCCCTTTCAGCCACCTCCACACTGGATGCGGACAAATCGCTTATTTCAGCCGCTGCGGTCTGGCTGCGTTCCGCAAGCTTGCGGACCTCGGCGGCCACTACTGCAAAGCCCTTGCCGTGCTCGCCCGCCCTTGCCGCCTCAATGGCTGCATTTAATGCCAGCAGGTTTGTCTGCCTTGCTATCTCTTCAATAATTGATATCTTGCCGGCGATCTCCTTCATGGCCGCAACCGCCTCTGAGACCGCCCTGCCGCCTTCATCCGCGTCTGCGGATGCCCGGCCTGCGATCCTGTCGGTCTGGATGGCATTCTCTGCATTCTGCCTGATATTGGCTGTCATCTGTTCCATTGAGGAGGATGCCTCCTCAACAGAGGCGGCCTGCTCCGTCGCGCCCTGGGATAATTGCTGTGCCCCTGCGCTCATCTCCTGGCTTCCTGTCAACACATTGTCGGCCGAAGTCATCACCTCACCGACGATCGTCCTTAATTTTTGCACCATGTTTTTCATGGCGGCAAGCAGCCGTCCGGTTTCGTCCCTGCTCTTCACCTCGATATCCATGGTCAGGTCGCCGTCGGCAACCCTGTTGGTTATGTCCACCGCGCTGATAAGCGGACGGACTATCAGCCTGTTGGCTAAAAACATGGAAACCCCCATGACGGCAAAGGTCAACAAAAGGGCTGTAACCTGGACGGTCATTAGCAGATTCGATTTTCTCTCCGAAGCCTCCTTCAGCAAGACCACGGCTTTGTTGGACTCCCTGAGAAGCGGGATATTCCCTTCCATAATCCCGCTGACAGCCTTCTGGAATTCGGGTGAATCCACAGCAGCATCCGGTTTCGTGAGGGTTTCCATGAAGTTCCTGAAAGTTTCCCATAACTCCTCCACCTTCTGCAACTGAAGCCTTGCAGCACCGGTGCTTTCCGGAAGGTTTGTATCTTTCCCGTCCGTGCCCAGCGTTACTCCGCCCTGTTTCAGCGCCTCAAGGCTTCTGTCATAGAGAGAGACGGTCTTCAGCAGGCCTTTCCTTATTTCACCGGCTCCGGCGTTGTTTTTCAGGGCGGAGACGAGGGCAAGGGCCTCCTTGGACATCTTCTGAGTCAGCATCCGCTGCCTGCCTGCAATATCTATCACCCTGGCGTCAGCCGATTGAGAGGATCCTACATATGTAGTGGCCCCTACCACCAGAAGCATAAAGACCGCAAAGAGACCCACCATGGCAAATATTTTGAACTTGAGGGAAGTCATGTCCATTTTCAGCTCCTTTTTATTCTTTGGAATTTGTATCGGTTATGTCTCTATAACCATCTATCCGTTTCCCTCCTGAAAACCATTCAGGGAAGGGGGGGAGCCGGGGAGATGTCAACTGCTTTTTTAGGGGACAGCTTTTTAAGGGATGCAATGTTCTCCCCGGCTTTTTCTGTCTCATGTTGTTTTCTTGTCGAATTTCGGTAATCTTTTCTACAGAGGGGAGAGTATGTTTTTTTCAGAAGGGAAATCCCTATTAGCCATGGAGATTCCCTCCATATACATGTATCTCTTATCCTTGATGTTGCATAACCGGCGTGAGAGACTGCCGTAATCCTGTCCCCATAATTGATATTTTAATGCGGTTGTAAGGTATAATGAGGCGGTTGAAGCAGCATTTTCGGGTTAACGCCGTATGGACGCGGCAGGAGAGCCTGCCCGCCGGCAGATATTTTCAGTTGACTGACATTGCAATCCCGCGACAGAAAGGCAATCTTTGGATGGGCACTGTATGACTGGGCGAACTCGGCCTTTACCACCACGGTTATGGCCGGTTTTTTCCCGGTCTTCTTTAATCAGTTCTGGAGTTCCGGCGTTGATACAACCGTCAGCACGGCCCGGCTGGGACTGGCCAATTCCATAGCCGGGGTTACTGTGGCTGTGCTGGCCCCCTTTCTCGGCGCGATTGCCGACAAGGGCACCGCAAAAAAGAAGTTCCTCATGTTCTTTGCCTGCACGGGGGTTGTAATGACCCTGTCCCTGTACATGGTCTCCGGGGGGCAGTGGCTGCCTGCAATCGTGCTCTATATCTTTGCAACCATCGGGTTCTCCGGCGGAAATATCTTCTATGACTCACTTATCACCGTTGTGGCCCCGGAAAAGAGACTGGATTTTGTCTCTTCACTGGGATTCTCCCTCGGTTATCTCGGCGGGGGTCTTCTCTTTGCACTGAATGTGTGGATGACCCTCAGTCCCGGTGTTTTCGGATTTGCAGGCGCCGCGGAGGCAGTGCGGTTTTCATTTCTCACAGTGGGAATCTGGTGGGCGGTTTTCTCGATACCGGTTTTCGTCTTTGTCAGAGAACCCCGGGGCCGCCGGAAGGTATCCGCTGTTAAAGCCGTCAGGGCGGGGATTGTCCAGCTCATGGACACCTTCCATGAAGTCCGCCACCTTAAGACCGTTTTTCTGTTCCTTGCAGCTTACTGGCTGTATATCGACGGGGTGGACACCATCGTCCGCATGGCGATTGATTACGGCATTTCCATCGGGTTTGAATCCGATGATCTGATCCTCGCATTGCTGATAACCCAGTTCGTGGGCTTCCCCTCTGCCATAGGCTTTGGTTATCTCGGGGAAAAGATCGGAACGAAACGGGCGATATTCATCGCCATTATTGTTTATTTGTTTATATCCATACGCGGCGCATTCATGCAGGACAAGGGCGAATTCTACATGCTGGCGGTTATAATCGGCCTTGTCCAGGGCGGCGTGCAGGCCCTGAGCCGTTCATTTTACGCCAGGATAATTCCTGCCGACAAGTCAGCGGAATACTTCGGATTTTATAACATGCTCGGCAAATTCGCCGTTGTCATGGGCCCTGCCTTCATGGGAGGGATCGGCCTGCTCGTCAAATCCATGGGGTACAGCAGCGATATTGCATCACGTGCGGGCATATCCTCGATTGCACTTTTCTTTATAGCAGGAGGGGTATTGCTGTATTTTGTGGATGAGCGGAAGGGGAAGGAAGAGGTCGGCTATCTGGAGAATGACGGCTCCCGGGATTTGCCCTGAGATTGCATAAACCGGCTGGAGAGCCTGCCATAAAACTTTCAGGCTTTATTGATAGTTTTATGCAAGTATAAAGGGTTATCCTTACAGTTGCATAACACCATCACCCGCAGGCAGGAGAGCCCGGCGGAAAAGCTTTATCTGCGATTCCTTGAGGAAATATTCAGCACGCATATCAACCTCTTTTGCAATTTCACTCCCCGTTACTTCCTGCAACAGAGACGTATTTCCAATATCCCATCGCTTTATAAAGGTTTTACGGCGGGCCCTCCCGCCGGTTTATGCAACGTTAAGGTTAAGTAACCCCCCCGGCCTCCCCTTAACCTAAGGGGAGGAGTAAAACCCATCGCCTTATAACCCCTGAACCCTGAACCTGAAACAGGGTCCTCCGGCAGGCTCTCCTGCCCGTTTATGCAATATTAAGGTACAGTTGTAATGAAGTTTAAAATTATGCAGCACATCATGTCAATGCGCGATAAGGGCAGGCAGCCGCCAGGGGACTGTTTCGCTTCACATGTGATGACATGTTAAAATATATCTGTGAATAAAACAAATGCCATTATCCTGGCGGGGCTGGCGTTGCTGACAACTGTTTTCCCTCATGCAGCCTTCGGACGGTCAGGAACCCTGAATATAATTTATACGGGAAGCATGAACGGTAAACTCGAGCCGTGCGGATGCTCTCCAAAGACCGATTACGGAGG
>WFVK01000061.1 GCA_015491705.1 Nitrospirota bacterium
GCATAACCTTAACGTTGCATAAACCGGCCGGAGAGCCCATCGTAAAACCTTTATAAAGCGATGGGATATCGGAAATACGTCTCTGTTGCAGGAAGTAACGGGGAGTGAAATTGCAAAAGAGGTTGATATGCGTGCGGGGTATTTCCTCAGGGAATCGCAGATAAAGCTTTTCCGCCGGGCTCTCCGGCCTGCGGGCGATGGTGTTATGCAACTATAAGGATAAGCAGGCAGGAGAGCCTCCCGTAAAACCTTTATAGAGCGATGGGATGCCGGAAATATGTCTCTGCCGCAGGAGTCAACGTGAAGAAGAGGGGCGCCCTCCGTGCCCGAAGGACGTGTTGATGATCAGGTGCCTGCTGAAAAGGGGATACCTCGCAACAAGAAAGCTGGCCATGCTGCCGTTCCGGGCATTCGTAAAAGAGGTGATGCCGGAGACGGCAGGGTTGAGAAACATACTTTTCCTGCGGCATGACGGCATAGGGGATATGGTGCTGTCCACGCCGGCCTTCAGGGCACTGAAGGAAGGCATGCCGCATGCGAGGCTTACGGTACTTGCAAGTCCCCGCAACAGGGACATACTTTCCGGGAATCCGTTTGTGGACGAGGTGATGCTGTATGAACCGGGCCTTTCAGGCACGGTGAAGATTATAAGAGAGCTGCGGCGCAGATCATTCGATATTGTTATAGATCCCTTCCTCAGCTATAAATTGCACACCGCCTTACTTGCCGTTCTCTCAGGTGCGGGGTACAGGCTGGGCTTTGCGGTCTCCGGCAGGGAAGTGTTTTTCAATCTCAGGTGCCCGGAAGGCGACGAAAGGAGGAGCGTTTCCGCGCAGACACTTGATATGGCAAGGGCCCTCGGCCTGAATCCCCGGGATTCCATGCCCCGGCTGTATGTCTCCGGAAGGGAGCGCGAGGAGGCGTGGGAGAATCTCCGGAAAAAGGGGGCAGTTAAAGGGGATATTCTGGTCGGAATTCATCCGGGGGGGCGTTATGAGAGCCAGCGGTGGCCTGCCGGCAGATTCGCCATGGCGGCGGATTACATGATATCCGTATACAGGGCAAGGGTTGTTCTATTCGGCGCAGAGGACGACAGGGAAACCGTACGGTTCATCAGGAAAGTCATGTCCAACCGGCCCTTACTGATGGACGAAGCGGGCCTGCGGGCGTTCATTGCAGCCCTGAGCTGCTGCAGCCTCCTGATATGCAACAATTCCGGGCCGCTCCATATAGCTTCAGCCCTTGGTATTCCTTCCGTATCCACCATGGGGCCTACGGCGCCCCGGCTCTGGTGGCCCGAGGGCGAAGGCCATATTGTTATCAGGAAGAATCTGCCGTGCAGCCCGTGCGGTCTTCCAGCATGCAGGTCTCACGCGTGCATGAAACTGATTTCAGTGGAAGAGGTGTTGCAGGCGGCGGGTTCGCAGCTTGAGAGAATAAAGCGTAATGTTGCATGAGCCGGCGGGGAGGGCTGCCGTAAACCCCTCATGCTTTCCTGCCGGCTGGCTGAATAACAGGCAATGACAGAAAAAATTCTGGTGATAAACCTCGGGGGTATCGGCGATATCCTCCTGTCCGTGCCGGCGCTTCGCGCCCTCCGGCGGCGTTATCCTGAGGCGCGCATATCGCTGCTGGCCGTGCCGCGCACGGTTGAACTGGCGGGAGAGTTTGATTTCATAGATGAGGTCATATCATTTGAATTTTATGACGAAGGGTCAAGGGGGTTTACTGCGGGGGCCGGTGCGGGAAAGCTGATTGGTCTTTACAGGTTTCTGCGGGACCTCAGGATGCAGCGGTTCGACATGGCCCTGAATATGCGGACCCTCGTCTCCTGGGTGAGCGCTGTTAAAATGGCCGTGTTTTTCCGTGTTATCGGGGCTGGACACAATGTCGGCAGGGATACGCAGGGGAGGGGCTTTTTCTTTGATACGAAGATCCGGGAGACCGATGCGGGGCGGAAACACGAGATGGAATACGATCTTGATATGGTAAGTGCACTGGGGGCGGATATTGCAGACATGGACATGGATTTGAAGATTCATGATAAAGATATGAGGAGTATAAGCCGTATTTTAAAAGACAGTGGAATATGCAGGGATGAGATCATAATCGGCGTCAACCCCGGTGGAATGCGCTCCCACCGCTGGCCGCTGAAGAATTTTGCCTCGGTCATGAACATGCTTGCCGGAAGGCTGAAGTGCAGGTTTGTGGTCACCGGTGGGGCGGCGGAGGCTGATCTGGCCGGGAGGCTGGAGAAAATGGTTAATACACGGATAATTGATCTTACAGGCAGGACCACGGTAAGGGAACTGACCGCACTGATAAAAAGATGCAGCCTCTATATCACCAATGATACGGGCCCCATGCATATTGCAGCGATATTAAAGACCCCCCTCGTCGCCATATTCGGGCCGGGCTATCTCGGGCGTTTCGACCCGCGCCGTATTTCCGGCAGGGCGGTGGTTTTTCACAAAGGGGCGGAATGCGCGCCGTGCAATAAAACGGTATGTGACTCCTTAAGATGTTTTGAGGGAATTTCCCCTGAAGAGGTGGCGGATGCATCTCTTCAGTGCTGTAAATCATCCATCGGCCTTAATGTGGCATAAACGGGTGGGCAATGGTTTCATGCAACTGTAAGGGTTATAAGAGACAGGGAGGCTTTTACAGCGTACTGATATGAATGATCTGAAAAGAGATTATCAGGACTTAAACCTCGTATGCCCCCTTTGCAAATCGCGCCTGTCTGCAGGTGAATGTTCATTCACCTGCACTGCCTGCGGCAGAGAGTGGCCCCTGCAGCAGGGGATCGTGAATTTCACCGTCTCCGCCGACACCTATTGGGGAGAGTATCCCGAGGATGTGATGGACGGACTGATCTTGCGGTGCAGAGAGGCCGGATGGAAGACCGCCCTTAAGGAATTTTTCGCGGAAAAAGACCCCCCGTATTATGACTACATTGTTAAGGAGGACAGGGCGGGCTGGCATTTTATCATCCCCCTGCACAGGGATGTGCGTGTGCTGGATGCGGGTTGCGGGTGGGGCACTCTGTCTTTTGCGCTGTCGAAGATTTACAGGGAGATAGTGGCCCTTGATACGGTCCGGCAGAGGGTGCAGTTTATTGATATCAGGAGAAACAGTGACAATGCAGGTAATATTTTCCCGGTTCACGGCCAGGTGAATTACATGCCCTTTCCGGATGAATACTTTGACCTTGTCGTCTTCAACGGCGTCCTCGAATGGATACCCTGCATTGAAAAGGAAAAGGAACCGTGTGTTTCACAGATGGAGGCCCTGGATGAGGCAAGGCGCGTTTTAAAGAAAGGCGGACACCTGTATCTGGCCATGGAGAACAGGTGGTCGGCCATGAATTTCCTGGGATTCAGAGATCCCCATTCAGGGTTGCGCTTTGCTCCGCTGCTTCCGCGTTCCCTCGCTGATATATACAGCCGGCGTGCCAGGGGCAGGGATTTCAGGGAGTATACGTACACTTACCGTGAACACCGGAGGATGTTAAGGGACGCCGGTTTTACCGGCATGAAGTTTTATGCGCCGCTGCCGTCCTACCGGAACTTTTACTATATCCTGCCGGTTGACAGTCCTTCGGTGATCAGGTTCTTTCTGGACCACCTGGTGTCCCCGAGGAACAATCTGCAGAGCTTTTTTGTCCATGCCGCCAATCTGTTTTTTCTTTACAGGTATGCAAGGTATTTTGTTCCCGATTTCAGTATAGTGGCCAGGAAATAACCATGTTTGAGCACAGGGGGGAAATCGGCAGCAACTGTATGTTCCACGGCAGCAACAGCAGGAACACACTCTTTGTCTTTCAGGACGGTGATGCCGTCCCTTCATACCTGATCAAGATTTATGACAGGTCGCGGGAATCTCATTTGAGGCATCTCCGCGAACTGACGGAAAGGATAAACCTTCACGGCTCAGATTTGCTCAGGGGTTCCGTCCCCCGCGTCCTGCGCTGCGAAGAGGCAGACGGTTTTTACTTTGTCCACGAGGAATATATCGATGCAACGCCCATGGAGATGGATGCCCGCAGGTGGGGATTGTCATGGAAAAGAAACTTTCTGGATAACCTGAACCTGGCCGCCGCCTGGATAGGGCACTTCCATAAAAATTTCCGTGGTGGAAAGAGGTTCCTTTTCACCGGGGAGTATATAAGGTCTCTTGTTGAAAAGACGGCGGTGTTTACGGAGCCCCTTTTTACTGAAATACCTGACGGGGATGTGGAAGTTGGCTCCGTGGTATCCCACGGCGATTTCAGGCCGGCCAATATACTGAAAGGGCGTAAAGGGATTTCTGTGATCGACTGGGATGACTTCCGGCTGGAGGGACTGCCGCTTTTCGACCTGATGGAGTTTGTCCTCCGTTATGTTCATTCGCACTATAGACTCGAGAAAGAGAAGGTCGTGCTGGATCGGGAAGTCTTTCTGAAATACTTCAACATGTTTTACGTTAAAAAAAACCGGCTGTCCGAATCTGTCAGGAAATATATAAGGTCTTACGCCGGCTGTGCGGGTTTGAATGAAAAAGAGAGGGATACGCTGCTGTTGCTGTGGCTCTGTAATATGCTGCATATCTCTTGAACTTGATGCGGGAGGGGGTATCCTCTGTAATATCGCACAGGTAATGCCATATGCTTGAGAAGATATATTACCGGCTCCACAGAATGACATCAGGGCCTGGGGAAGAGGGAGAATATTCCTCCGGCTACTGGCAGCGCAGGATAAGGGAACGTGCCGTGGAGATTTGCAGGCAACACAGAGGCAGGCTCCTTGATGTGGGCTGCGGGGAGGGGCTGTTTCTCGGCCGGATGATGACGGCCCGCCCTGATCTGCAGGTGTGGGGGGTGGATGAATGGGAAGGGATTCTGTGCAGGGCGGAGAAAAGGACGGCACGTATAAACTCCGGGGTGCGGTTGTTGAGGGCTGATGCCTCTGAACTGCCTTTTGAGGATGGATCTTTTGACGTGGTGGTGTGTATCAATGTGCTTTTCAATATGGAGTCAATCAGTGTGGTAAGGTCCGCCTTAAAGGATATGGCGAGGGTCTGCAGGAAAGGTGGAAGGGTCATCTTCGATTTCCGCAATTCCCTGAATCCCCTGCTTGCAGTCAAATACAGGCTTGCCGCCTGTTACGATCCGACTGTCAGGGGCCTGCCTTTAAATACATATGAACCTGATGATATAAGGGAAATTCTGGGAGAGACGAACCTTGACGTCGCCCGCGAGGAAGGCATGTTTTTTGCCGTGCGGAGATTTGCGCCCGTTATCATGATGGAAACAGTCAAAAAATGATCAGGAAGATACCGGTCATCGGGTACAGGATAAGCCTCGCCGCCCTGGTTTCAGGCGTTACGGGTTTTTTTTCGCGCGGAGACAGGGATGAATTCAGGGATATCCTGGCCGGATTTGTTCAGTGCAGACACTCATGCCTGGTGAATTCGGGAATATCGGCCTTCTATCTGGCCCTGCTGGCGCTTAAAAAAATCTCCCGCCGCACGGAAGTGATCCTTCCCGCCTACACGGCGCCGAGTCTCGTTGTGGCCGTGAAAAAGGCTGGCCTTAAACCCGTGCTTTGCGATATCTCACTGAAAGATTTCAACATGGACATGCATGCGGCGCGGCAACAGGTTTCACGTAAGACCCTTTGCATTGTCTGCGTCCATATGTTCGGCATACCCGCCGGGGATATCGTGCGGTTTAAACACGGCCTGCCGGAAGATGTCTTTTTGATAGAGGACTGCGCGCAGGCCATGGGTTCTGAAATAGCGGGCAGGCCTGTAGGCGGTTTCGGCGACCTCAGTATTTTCAGCTTCAACAGGGGAAAAAACCTGCCGGCTGCCGGGGGCGGCGGGATATTCACGAACTCCGGCGTGCTGGCCCCCGTGATGGAAGAGGTCGCCGGTGAACTGAGTGTCCCGGGACCAGGTTATGAGCTCAGGCTGTTTCTCGGGTTTGTCTGTCTGTTCATACTCTTCAGGCCGTTCTATTATTCGCTGCTTTATCCCCTTGTTTGCAGATTCAGGGATGAGGGTGTCCCGGAGGATTTCACGGCAGAGGGATATACATCTTTGCAGGCAGGGCTGGGAAAGAGCCTTTTTGAAGGCTTTGGTGAATCATGTATGCAGAGATATGAGAATGCCATGGCGCTCATTGATGCGCTGGGAAACATGAAAGGGATAATTCTCCCCTGCATCCGCGATGATCTGCTCCCGGCGTTTAACCGCCTTCCGGTGCTGATAGAAAGTCCCGAATCAAGAAAAAGGGCCGAAAAGGAGCTCATGAGAAACGGCATCGGCGTGTCCGGGCTGTATTTCAGACCGCTTCATCATATTTTTGACCTCGGATACAGCAAACGCGAGTTCCCGAATGCCGTCTACCTTGCAGAGAGGCTGCTGACCCTGCCGTCACACCCGCTCGTCGACAAGGAGACACTGGAAAAGATGTCCGCCCTGATCGGAAAGGTGCTGTCATGATACCCCTGCGCAATGCAAGGAGGTTTTTTTACAAGGCATGCAGGCAGCCGGGTTATGCATTCAGGGTCTTTTTCAGGAGGAGCGGCGCATTTGCCGGTTACCTGCTCTGCAACGGCAGGAGCCGTTATCCCGAGGCCATAACCCTCTTCCTGACACATCGCTGCAACCTCCGGTGCAGGATGTGCGGCCAGTGGGGTGAGAACGGAATTACGAAAAGACGGCCAGTCCGATATATAAACGAGTGCCTGCCGTTTGAAGAGCTGAAGAAAATAATAGATGACATTGCACCATTCAGGCCCAATATCACCCTGTTCGGCGGTGAGCCGCTGTTGCATAAGGACTGTGTCGAAATAATAAGATACATACATAAAAAGAATATGCACTGCCTGATGATAACAAACGGTTCGTTAATCGAAGGCGTTGCCCGGGAACTGGTGGATTCCGGCCTTGATGAACTGAACGTGTCCGTGGACGGAAAGGGGGCCATGCATGATGAAGTGCGGGGGATGCCGGGCCTGTACGAAAAGATAATAAACGGGCTCAGGCGGGTGAATCATTTCAGGGCGCGGAGAGACAGCAGGAAACCGCTGATTAATCTGCAATGCACGGTCACCGGCCATAATTATCGTCACCTCCACCAGATGGCGGGCGCGGCCCGGGAGGCAGGCGCCGACTCACTTACATTTCATAATCTTATTTTCATCGGCAGGGAGATCATGGCGGGACAGCGGGAGACGGACAGATTGTTGAACTGTTCTTCCGAAAGCTGGGAGGGGTTTGTCTCGGACCCCTGCATAAACCCTGATGTGTTATATGCGACGATTCAAGAGATAAGGAAAAACCGGGACGGGCTCCCCGTGGATTTTTATCCTGATTTTTCTCTTGATGAATTGAGGAGATATTACCTGGAGCCTTCAGGCGGATGTTCAGGCAGGTGTGTGAGTCCCTGGATGGCGGCTTATGTCTTTCCCGACGGAGAGGTGCGGCCCTGTCTGAATATGGACTATTCCATAGGCAATGTCATGAGAGAGAGATTTTCCGTGCTGTGGAATAATGCCAGGGCGGTGAAGTTCCGCAGGGCACTCAAGAAAAACGGAATATTTCCCGTATGTATAAGGTGTACGGAGCTGTACAGGTATTGATATGAAAACCTGCATGCTGCACGGGGACGGCCCGGCCGAAGCCTTTAAAGGTTAAAGCAGCAGCAGGGG
Source organism: Nitrospirota bacterium (assembly GCA_015491705.1). GTDB lineage: Bacteria > Nitrospirota > Thermodesulfovibrionia > UBA6902 > UBA6902 > JAADFS01. Next base: position 7,698 of record WFVK01000061.1, read on the forward strand.
GGGGAGATGAGGATCGCACAGGTAGTGACACGCATGGACTGGGGAGGTCCGCCGGATATTATCAGGACGATCTGTAAATCTCTTGCCTCCTCCCATAATGTGAAACTGATAACCGGCCCGACCGCCTTCCCGAGCCTCAGGACAAGTAATTTTCTGGATGAATTCAGGGATGGGCTGATCACGGTCCCACACCTGAAGAGAGATATTAATCTGTTCCAGGATTTTCTGGCGCTTGCAGAGCTTTACCGTATATTCAAGAGAGAAAAGTTTGATGTTGTGCACACGCACACCGCCAAGGCGGGTTTCCTCGGAAGGATAGCCGCGCGGCTGGCCGGTGCCGGCAAGATCGTTCATACGCCGCACGGCCACAACTTTTACGGTTATTTCGGCCGGGCCGCCAGCAGGCTTCTGGTTGTGCTGGAGAGGCTTGCGGCCCGGATTACGGACAGGATAATTGTGCTGACGGAATCGGAGAAAAGAGACATGATTGACTGTAAAGTCGCCGGGGCCTCGCACATACTGGTCATCGACAGCGGCGTGGATATTGAGGCCTACACGGAGGTCGATATTGACGCCGGGAAAAAACGGGATGAACTGCGGGCCGGACGGGATACCTCCCTCGTGGGCATGATCGGCAGGCTGGAGCCGGTAAAGGGCCCGGAGTATCTGGTAAAGGCGGCGAGACTCGTGCTTGATGAATGCCGCAGGGTAAAGTTCCTGGTTGTGGGAGAAGGATCGCTGAGGGCCGGGCTGGAGTCCCTCTGCAGGGAGGCGGGAATTTCCGGCAAGGTTATCTTTACCGGCTGGAGAGAAGATATTCCGGAGATTTTAAGTTTGCTGGATATAGTCGTCCTGCCGTCGCTTAATGAAGCGGTGGGACGCGTGCTGATCGAGGCCGGCGCCTGCGGAAAGCCGGTTGTGGCGGCAGGTGTAGGCGGAATACCGGATATAGTAAGGGATGGACGGACAGGGATGCTGGTACCGCCCGGGGACGCGGTCAGCCTGTCACGGGCGGTTGTCGACCTCCTCGGTGACACGGAGAAGAGAGTGCGGATGGGCGAAGAGGCCAGGAGATGGGTGCGGAGATTCAGTTCCGACAGGATGGTGAGGAAATTTTCAGGGGTCTATGAAGGACTGGCCGCTGAAGACCGGACCTCGGGGATAATGTTGCATAAACGGGCATTGCAGCCTGCCGGAAAGGACGGTTGCCGGGAATGATCGTAACAGTTCATCAGCCTCAGTATATACCGTGGCTCGGTTATTTCGACAAGATAGACAGGAGCGACTGTTTCGTGTTCCTGGACCAGGTTCAGTACAAGGCCAGGGAATACCAGAACAGAAACATGATACGCACCGACAAAGGTCCGCTGTGGCTGACAGTGCCTGTCGTGTCAAAGGGGAGGGGCAGGCAGAAGATATGCGATGTGATGATAGACGACAACTCAGGCTGGCGGAAACGGCACTGGAGGAGTCTTCAGACATGGTACGGCAGGGCGGAGTTTTTCAGGGATTACGCCGGATTTTTTGAGGCGGTGTACAGCCGGAGATGGGAGAGGCTGATAGACCTGAATGTGTGCATCATCAGATTTTTCCTGAAAGTGTTCGGGATACGGGCAGCAGTGTATTTCGAATCGGAGCTGAACATCCATGCCGGCAGGACGGACCGGATTATACAGATATGCAGAAGGCTCGGTGCGGATACCTATCTGTCGGGCACGGGCGGGAAGAATTACCTTGAAGAGCGCAGGTTCAACGAGGCCGGGATAAGGCTGCAATACCAGGATTTCATTCATCCATGCTATAAACAGCGGTACACGGAAAAAGACGGCCTTTTTTTTCCGAACATGTCATCTCTGGACCTGTTATTCAATAAAGGGGGTGCGAGTATAAATGTCCTCAGAGGTGCAGGCGCCGGCCTTAACGCGGCATAAACAGGCAGGGGCAGGAGCAATTCAAAGACAGGGGGTCCTGGAGTATGAACATACTGGCGGTAGGCGCACATCCGGATGACATTGAATTCGGATGTGGAGGGACACTTATCAAGTATGCCGAGAAGGGACATGATGTTTTTCTCCTTGTGTTAACGCGGGGCAATGTCGGCGGCGACCCTCGCGTCAGAACGAGGGAGCAGGAGGAGGCTGTGAGGTTCATGAAAGCCAGGAAGGTTTTCTGGGGGGACTTCGCGGATACCGAGATCCCGCTTAACAATGAATTGATCGCTGTAATAGAGAATGCCGTGAATGAGACGAATCCTCACATGGTCTTTTTCAACTATATTGACGATGTTCACCAGGACCACAGGACAGCGGCCCAGGCCACTGTATCGGCAACGAGGTACCTGAAGGAAGTCCTGTATTATGAAGTGCCGACCACGCAGAATTTTGAGCCGGATGTGTTCGTGAATATCACGGATGTCCTCGATAAGAAACTGGACCTCCTGAAACTGCACGCCTCACAGGTGGATAAGACGAGGGTGGAAAATCTTACCATAGTAGAGAGCGCCCGCTCATGCGCCAATTTCCGGGGCTTCCAGGGCAGGGTGAAATATGCGGAGGGATTCAAGGCCCTGCGCATACTGAAGGAGATATAGGGTTATGAACCCGCTGATCCCTTTACTGTTTTCCCTGCCGGCGGCTTATCTTTCAACATTCCTGTTCAGGAGAATCGCACTGCTGTGCAATGTCATGGATGTCCCGGACCACAGGAAGATACACCTGAACCCCATGCCTCTGCTCGGGGGGCTGGCGGTGTACGTTGCTGTAATCCTGGGGGTGGCATTTGCCCCTGCGGTCCTGCGCCATATACCCGGCATACTGGCAGGCGCAACGGTAATTTTAATAATCGGCGTCGTGGACGACTTTATGGGGCTTCCCGCAGCCGTAAAGCTGACAGGCCAGCTCGTTGCCGCGGCAATAATGATTTATTCCGGAGTGCGCGTCAGCTTTTTCCCTGATACATGGGCGGGTTACGCAGGGGAAATCATACTGACGCTGGTATGGGTCGCGGGCATTACCAATGCCGTGAATTACCTTGACGGAATAGACGGCCTGGCAGCAGGCTCCACCGCCATCAGCGCGGCTTTTTTTGTTATCGTCTCCTACATCACCGAGCAGCCTCTGACAGGCATGACGGCCCTGATTCTGCTGGCAGGGTGCCTGGGGTTTCTGCCGCATAACTTTAAACGTGCAAGGATTTTCCTGGGAGATGCGGGCAGCACCTTTTTGGGCTTTATGTTGGCGGGAATAGCCCTTGCAGGCAACTGGGCCGAAGACAATATATTAAGGCTGAGCATCCCTGTACTTATCCTCGGTGTGCCCATTTTTGACATGACCTTTACCACTGTAATGAGAATCAGGGAGAAAAAGGTCGGCACTGTTATGGAATGGCTTGAATACGGCGGCAAGGACCACTTTCACCACCGCCTTGTTGCACTGGGGCTGCGGCCCGCAGGAGCAGTGTTTTTTATCTGGTTCATTTCAATTGCCCTCGGCATAAGTGCAATAATAATAACTTATGCGGAAAAGAGAGTCGAAGGTATATGGGCGATCATCCAGGCAGCCGTTATTTTCGGGGTAATCGCGGTGCTGATGGTTGTCGGGGCAAGGCGCCGCAGCGGCCGGAACATCCCGGACGGGGAAGGGTAGGCCCTGATGCTGCATAAGCAGGCAGGCGAACCCCCCGCCGGTGTCTTTATGCCGCTGTATAAGGCAAGGGGTTAATCACTCTAAGAACGGGCGGGGTTATGCTGATTCGGCCTGTTTTTTATAGGTCAGGATCGGTTTTTCCTTCTTTGTTATAACCTCTTCGGTTATAAGGCACTCCTTGATGTTTGTCTGCGAGGGCACTTCATACATGATGTCGAGCATTACGTCCTCAAGAATCGCCCTCAGTCCCCGCGCACCGGTCCTGCGCCTTACCGCCTCTTTTGCTATGGCCGCAAACGCCCTGTCGGTGAATTTCAGCTTGACATTGTCAAAAGAGAGCAGTTTCTGGTACTGCTTTATCAGTGCATTCCTGGGCTCGGTGAGGATCCTTATCAGCGCGGATTCTCCGAGCTCGTTCAGTGTCGCTATAACAGGAAGCCGTCCCGTAAATTCCGGTATCAGGCCGTAGCGGATGAGGTCCTGGGGCTGCACCATCTTCAGGATGTCGCCTATCTTCTTTTCGCGCATGCCCGCGGGCACGGAGCCGAAGCCCACGGTTTTCTTGCCTGCCCTCTCCTCGATGATCTTCTCCAGACCCACAAAGGCGCCGCCGCAGATAAACAGAATATTCGTCGTGTTTACCTGCAGGAATTCCTGCTGCGGGTGCTTTCTGCCGCCCTGCGGCGGGATATTGGCCACTGTCCCCTCTATGATTTTCAGAAGGGCCTGCTGGACGCCTTCGCCGGAGACGTCCCTTGTGATGGACACATTTTCGGTGCGGCGGCTTATTTTGTCTATTTCATCGATATATATGATGCCGCGCTGCGCCCTTTCCACATCGTAATCCGCCGCCTGCAAGAGTTTGAGGATTATGTTCTCAACGTCCTCTCCCACATACCCCGCCTCTGTCAGTGTTGTGGCGTCGGCAATGCTGAAGGGGACATCGAGTATCTTTGCAAGCGTCTGGGCCAGTATGGTCTTGCCCGTGCCTGTCGGGCCGATGAGCAGGATGTTGCTTTTCTGCAGCTCCACGCCGGACTTCTGGGGGCTGTTTATCCTCCTGTAGTGGTTATGCACCGCGACTGAAAGTATCTTTTTTGCGGTGTCCTGCTCAATGACATAATCATCGAGAAATTTCTTGATCTCCTTGGGAGTGGGTAGCTTCCGCGAGACGTTTATATCAAAGGATGATTCAAACTCTTCGGCCATTATCTCGTTGCACAGCCCAACGCACTCATCGCATATGTATACCGTCGGGCCTGCGATGAGCTTTCTGACCTCTTTCTGGCTCTTGCCGCAGAAAGAGCATTTCAGGAAATTATCATGTGAATGTATCATGTTCTTGTTACCCATTGTTGCTTGAAGGTTTTTTAATGGTTTCTATTACTTCATCAACGATGCCGTATTCCCTGGCATCGTTTGCGGACATGAAGAAATCCCTCTCTGTATCCAACTGCAGCTTTTCAAGAGGCTGGCCGGTGTGTCTTGACAGGATTTCATTCAGTGTCTCTTTCATCTTCAGAATCTCTTTTGCATGTATCTCCACATCCGTTGCCTGGCCGTGGAAACCGCCCATGGGCTGGTGTATCATTATCCGTGAATGCGGCAGGACATAGCGCTTACCCGTTGTCCCCGCGGTCAGGAGCAGCGCCCCCATGCTGGCCGCCTGGCCGATGCAGTATGTGGCGATGTCGGATTTGACATACTGCATGGTGTCATAGATGGCAAGGCCCGAAGAAACAATGCCGCCCGGTGAATTTATGTAGATATGAATATCCTTTTCCGGGTCTTCGGTCTGGAGGAACAGCAGTTGCGCTATCACGGTATTGGCCACCATGTCGTCTATGGGGCTGCCGATGAAGATTATCCTGTCCTTAAGAAGACGGGAATATATGTCATAGGCCCTTTCGGTCCTGCCGGTTTGTTCTATAACAATTGGGATCAGACTCATGTTTTCTCCTCGGGGATTGATATTGCCCTGTCCGGGCGGTTTACGATTCGCTCTGGATTGTCGCCTTCTCAAGTACGAAGTCCAGCACCTTGTCGGCCAGCAGCCTGCTCTTCATCGCCTCCATTGAACCTTCCCTTACCGCATACAGCTTTCTCACATCTTCCGGCTTGAGATTGTTGCGTGCGGCGATCTCCTCTATCGCCCTGTCGACCTCTTTCTCGCTTACCTGTATGTTTTCCTTTTTGGCGATGGCTTCAATGATGATTACACCCTTGACGTTTTCCTTCGCCTTCAGTGAGTATTCTTTCTGGAGTTCTTCATCCGGCTTTACGGCCTCGCCTTTTTTCACGGCCTCTTCCTTTGCGCGTTCGACAAGGGAGGCTATTTCACTGTAGACCATGCTGCCCGGAACATCGATGTCATGCCTTCTTATCAGCTCGTCCAGTATTTCCCTCTTGTAATCTATCTCTATCTGGCCCTTTTTCCTGTTGCTTATATTTTCACGTATCCTGTTCCTGAGCTCTTCCATATTATTGCAGCCCGCCTCTGCCGCGAGTTCATCGTCAAGAGGCGGGATGTTCTTCTTCTTTGTCTCGGTTATCGATACCTTGAAACTGACTTCCCTGCCCGCCACGGTCCTGTTCGGGTGATCGTCTTCAAATTTAAGCGTTACGGTGACCGTGTCGCCTTTTTTCTTCCCGGCCAGGGCATCGCTGAATTCCCGGGGCATTGCGTCGGAGCCCAGCACAAACGGAAATTCACGGTAGGACAGTTCTTCCCTGGGCTCGCCGTCAATAAACGCCTCGCTGTCAACAATGGCCATATCGCCTTCCTTCAGCTCTTCGTCGGAGACTGAATAAAGGGCCTTGCTCTCCTGCAGCCGCTTCAGGGCGTTTTCCACTTCCTCGTCCTCTACCGTAAATGTCTTCTCTTTCAGGACAATGCCTTCATAATTGATTTCTTTTATTTCAGGCCTTACCTCTATTGTCACGCTGAATGAAA
>WFVK01000062.1 GCA_015491705.1 Nitrospirota bacterium
AAAGGTTTTACGACGGGCTCTCCGGCCGGTTTATGCAACGTTAAGGTTAATCTCAATAATTACGACATGCTTTCCGCTTTATGCGCCTGCTGTTTAAGCCTGCCCGTTAATTGACAAAGGCCGCTTTTTTCAGTTAATTTCAAGTTTAATGATCCCTTTCAAAGACGACAATCCCACCAGCAGATTCCCCTTTGTGACAATTTCCCTTATTGTTATCAACACGCTGATTTTCTTGATGCAGATACTTTATTCCCCGGATCCCCGCGGGGTCGTTTTCGCCTATGGGGCCATCCCGCATTTTCTCCTGACGATGAAGACCGTCCAGCCCATACATCCGGTGCTAACCGTGTTTTCATCCATGTTTATGCACGGGGGGCTCCTTCATCTCGGAACCAACATGCTTTACCTGTGGATATTCGGCAACAATATCGAGGATAAACTGGGGCATGCAAGGTTCATTGTGTTCTATCTGTTGTGCGGTGTGGTGGCCGCCTACAGCCATGCGCTCACCAACCCCGCATCGATGATACCCATGATAGGCGCAAGCGGGGCCATCGCGGGAGTCTTGGGGGCGTATCTGCTCCTGTTCCCGCGTGCAAGGGTCCATACCATCATCTTCCTCGGCTTCTTTGTCCAGATCGTCAGGCTCCCGGCGGTCTTTGTAATAGGGTTGTGGATACTTATCCAGGTCGCAAGCGGGCTGATGGACAATGCAGCGGCAACGCGGGGCGGGGTTGCATGGTTTGCCCATGTAGGAGGCTTCGCCGCCGGGTTTCTGATGATAAGGTTTTTCCTCCCTGCACGCAGGAAAAAACTCTTTTCCCACTGAGCCGGATTAAAAAAATTTAATACAAGTATTTTTGAGAAATATAAAGAAACATCAAGCTATTCATCCTTTTTTAGCAAAATCACCCTCTTTTTTGCCGTAATATAACCTTGTTTTACAGGCAAATTCATATTATATTAGCACTCGCCTGGGTAGAGTGCTAAAGAGGGTCCTGTCAGGACTTGAAACTGTTTATTTTAACACATCAGAAAGAAAGGAGAAGACGATCATGAAATTCAAACCACTGAAGGACAGAGTGCTGGTTAAGTATTCCGATGAACCCGAAAAAAGCTCAGGAGGAATCTACATACCCGACACGGCGAAGGAAAAGCCGCAGAAGGGCGAGGTAATCGCGGTCGGTCCCGGCAAGGTGACGGATGACGGGAAACTCCAGAAAATGGAAATCAAAGTGGGCGATACTGTGCTCTTCGAGAAATATTCCGGTTCCAAGATAAACATCGACGACACGGAACATCTCATAATCAGAGAGGACGACATTCTTGGAATCGTGGAAGATTAGAAATAAAAAAACTACATCAAAAGGAGGAGTAAATGGCAAAGCAATTACTGTTCGGTGAGGAAGCAAGAAAATCGATTCTCAATGGTATAACCATTTTAAGTGACGCCGTAAAATCAACACTGGGGCCCAAAGGCAGGAACGCTCTCCTTGACAAGAAATTCGGAGCGCCTACAATCACAAAAGACGGCGTGACGGTAGCCAAGGAAATCGAGCTGAAGGAGCCGTATGAAAACATGGGGGCCCAGCTTGTAAGGGAAGTCGCCAGCAAGACTTCCGATACCGCGGGTGACGGCACCACGACAGCAACCGTGCTCGCATACTCTATCTATAAAGAGGGCATGAAACACGTTGTAGCCGGCGCAAACCCCATGGAAGTGAAAAGGGGTATCGAAAAGGCCGTGGACGCGGTCGTCGAAGAACTCAAGGCGCAGAGCAAGAAGGTTCAGGACAAGAAAGAGATTGCGCAGGTAGGCACGATATCCGCAAACAATGATTCCACCATCGGTGAACTTATCGCCCAGGCCATGGACAAGGTGGGCAAGGACGGCGTTATCACCGTGGAAGAGGCAAAGAGCATGCAGACATCCCTTGATGTAGTGGAAGGCATGCAGTTTGACAGGGGTTATATCTCTCCTTATTTCGTCACCGACCCGGAGAGAATGGAGTGTTCCCTTGAAGATGCCCTGATCCTGATCCATGAGAAAAAGATCAGCTCCATGAAGGACCTCCTTCCCATTCTCGAGCAGACAGCGAAGATGGGCAAACCGCTTATGATCATAGCGGAAGAGGTGGAAGGCGAAGCGCTTGCCACGCTCGTCGTAAACAAACTGCGCGGCACACTGCAGGTATGCGCTGTCAAGGCCCCGGGATTCGGTGAAAGGAGAAAGGCCATGCTGGAGGATATCGCCATACTCACCGGCGGCACAATGATATCCGAAGACCTCGGGATAAAACTCGAAAACATCACCCTGGATGACCTCGGAAAGGCGAAGAAGATCACGGTTGACAAGGAAAACACCACGATTGTCGAAGGCGCGGGCGACCCGGAGAAGATCAAGGGACGCGTAAAGCAGATAAAGACACAGATTGAAGAGACAACATCCGATTATGACAGGGAGAAACTCCAGGAGCGCCTCGCAAAGATCGTCGGCGGAGTCGCTGTCATCAATGTCGGCGCTGCAACGGAAGTGGAGATGAAAGAGAAAAAGGCGCGCGTTGAGGATGCGCTTCATGCCACAAGGGCCGCCGTTGAGGAAGGCATTGTCCCCGGAGGAGGCGTAGCGCTGCTGAGAACCGCACCCGCACTGGACAAACTTAAACTCGATGATGAGGACCAGCAGATCGGCGTGGAGATTGTAAAGAGGGCGCTCGAGGAGCCGATCAGGCAGATTATAACCAACGCGGGACTCGAAAGCTCGGTTATCGTTGAAAATGTCAAAAAGAACGAGAAAACGAGCTTCGGCTTCGACGCCAATGCAGAGGATTACGTCGACATGCTGGAGGCGGGAATAATCGATCCTACAAAGGTCACGAGGTGCGCCCTCCAGAATGCCGCTTCAGTCGCAGCCCTCATGCTGACAACCAGCGTCATGATCACCGATATCCCCGAAGAGTCTAAATCTCCGGAGATGCCCGGCGGAGGCATGGGCGGTATGGGCGGAGGCATGGGCGGCATGTACTAAAAGGTCGCTCCCGGAACATAAGCCATACCCGAAGGGGAGAAGGAGTCATCCTTCTCCCCTTTTTGATTAATATTAACCTTAACGTTGCATAAACCGGCCGGAGAGCCCGCCGTAAAACCTTTATAAAGCGATGGGATATTGGAAATACGTCTCTGTTGCAGGAGGTAACGGGGAGTGAAATTGCAAAAGAGGTTGATATGCGTGCTGAATATTTCCTCAAGGAATCGCAGATAAAGCTTTTCCGCCGGGCTCTCCGGCATGCGGGCGATGGTGTTATGCAACTGTAAGGTTAACCGGCAAGGATAGTATAAGGCTTTCCCCTCTTGTTTTAAAAAATCTTTTGTAATATACTTCAAGTGTATATTATGAAATATATCATCAACAGAAAAGGAAGTATTTATGAAGAACATCTATTTTATAGAAGCAAAATCACCAGGCTCCCATATCTTCAGCAGGACGGCTCTGCCGCGGCTGGGCTCCGTCCTCCTGGGCACCATCCTGAAAAAGAGGGGCTATAATGTAAAGGTATTCATCGAGGATATCGCTCCGCCTGCATGGAGCATGCTGGAGGACGCGGATCTCATCTGCATTTCATCCATTACATCCACTGCAACACGTGCATTCCAGATAGCCGACAGATACAGAAAAGCCGGTATCCCTGTCGCCATCGGCGGACCGCACTCTACATTCCTGCCGGACGAAAGCCTCGAACACGCGGACTATGTCATACGCGGAGAAGGCGAAGAGACGCTGGTCGAGCTTATCGGGCATCTCGAAGCAGGCAGGCCGCTCGACACGATAAAGGGCCTGTCTTTTAAAACCAGCGGGCAGGAGACGGTTCACAACGCACCCAGGGACCTCCTCGGGGACCTCGATGCCTCGCCGGTTCCGGATTTCAGCCTTGTTTATAAGTGGGAGGAAAAGGCCAAGGTCGTGCCTATCGCCACATCAAGGGGATGCCCGTTTGCGTGCAGGTTCTGCTCGGTGATCCCCATGTTCGGCAGGCAGTACCGCTTTAAGTCAATCGACCGCATACTGGAGGAGATCAGGGCGGCGGCTCCGCAGAAGCGCCATGTCTTCTTCATAGATGATAATTTTGCCGCAAACAAGAAGAGGACCAAGACATTGCTGAGGGCCCTCATAGACAACAACATAAAGATCGAGTGGAGCGCACAGGTGCGCACTGATGTCGCCAATGACCCAGAGCTGCTCGAGCTTATGGAGAAGTCGGGCTGTTTCGCCGTCTTTATCGGATTCGAATCCATCAACCCAAAGACACTGTCTCTCTACAACAAAAGCCAGGGGCTTGAGGATATCGAAAATTCCATAAGGGCCGTGAAGAGCTATTCAATAAACATACACGGAATGTTCGTCCTGGGCTCTGATACGGATGACATCGACACGATCAGAAACACCGGAAAGTTTGCAAAGAAACTGGACATAGAGTCAATACAGTTCATGATGCTGACCCCGCTGCCGGGGACACCGGTATTCGAAGAGCTGAAAAATGCCGGACGCCTTATTCATACGGACTGGAGCAAGTACGACGCCCACCATGCGGTATTCGAGCCGAAACTCATGACGGCCTTTGAGCTGCATGTCGAGACGCTGAGGGCGATGGCCAAGTTTTATTCCTGGACGGCCATCCTGCGCAACCTCTGGCGGTTTGACTTCTACTACGCCGTTGTCGGCTTATATGCCAAGAGGTCCGCAAAAAAGGCCATGGCCGGGGCGAGGCATTATGTGGATCAACTGAAGGACCTGATAACCGACGAATTCGACAGGAGGACGGACAGGCTCAGAGAGTTCTTCCAGCAGAGACAGGGCAAATCAAAGAAAATCATCCTTAATACCACGGCCCTCGAGAAGAACGAGTCCCGCTTTTTCTCAACATTCCTCGCCAAGCTCGACAGGAATCTGGTCGTCAGGAAAGAAGAGTTCAGGGTCAACAAGAACGCCCTTTCCATCACCCCCCTTGTGGAACGCTTTAAAAGCAGGCACCATCAGGGCATGCAGCAGTTGAGTGATCTCTATGAGAAGTACAGGGACAGGATGGGCTCCATCAGGGTAATCAACATGGAGTCAATCTCGCTTTACAGAACGTGTGTAAACATCGGCCTGCTGCTCAACGTGAACTCGAAAAAGATCCGCAAGGCATACGAGCACGCGATCAAGAGCATAGGCGGCAATGCATTTGAATGCAACCTCGTCCTCGTAATGGTTGAAGATTAGAAACCGGCAAATCCGAATGAGGGGCCGGCTACTGCTTCTTTTCGGAGTCCGCCGGCTCCTTTTCCTTGTCTTTTTCAGTGCCTATAGAGACGTCTCTTACGAAATCGGGACATTTTATATCCTTGCCGCTTACAGAAAACTTTTTCTGGCAGGTGGCCCTCCAGGCGCATAAGATACATATATCTTCAGACATTTTTACCTCCCGAGTGGAATTTTCAGCAACGGGGTCAGCCGTATTCATTATACATCATCATGCCGATATTTGCCCCTGCTGAGGAATAAAATCTTATACTGGCATAAAGACATCGGGTGCAGAGTGCCCCCACGGTTTTATACGGACAGGCACTCCAGGCCCGTTTTATGCAGCATTAAGGTCGTCTTGCGGTCAGTTCCGGAGTTTTGTGAAGCAGGAACCCCAGCACCGTGCCGAAATTCGCTGCAATGCCGCCTTTTGCGTTTATTATAAATATCTTCCGGTTTACATGGAACAGTTCCTTTTTTATCCTTTCCACCGGTATATGCTCCTTATACCGTTTCTGAAGCGCATCTTCAAACATGGGCACTATCTTGTCCTTCATCCGGAGCTCGGTGTCAACAAAAAAGACGGACATATCCGGCGCCAGGTCTTCGGCGCGTTTCAGGAAGGCGGCGATTTCCCTGTCATAAATCTGTTTCGGCGGCGATGATTTTATTTCCATGTAAAATATCAAGGATTCAACCCTCGCTATAAGGTCGTAGTCGCCGCCGATATCGGGCCTCCTGAATTTTACACCCCATATTGTTTCAGCCTGAAATTCCCTTTCAATCAATCCTGCGACAAACCATTCAAGGGTTGCGCCGAAACTCTTGACGGGCCGCTTTTTAAGGCGCCAGCGGTTATCAAACGGCTCAGCGATACCGGCCCTGACCAGGAAATCAATGTATTGCGCCGAAACCCGCCTTGTGGCGTATCTGGATACCATTTCGGCGGAGAAGGAATCCTGGTGTTTTATGACATCCCGCAGAAACAGCCTGAAGGAGTATTTCTTCAGCTTCTCAAAAAATGCATCCGCATATTTTTTTCCGGGCACTATCAGGTCGTCCCCCGGCTCTTTCTTGTAGACGGTGAAGCCCCTGCACTTAAGCATAGTCTCAAGAGAAGGCGAGAGCCCGGAAATAATGCTGCGCAGGCGCCTGACTTCGGACCTGAGGAATTTTATTTCGTCGTCCTTGCGCACATTCATATGAAAACCCTGCTCTGCATGCAGTTGCATAAAAATATCGCTGGCCCGTTCAGGGTTGCGGGAGACAATGGTGCTGAAGACGGGTTTTACCGGTTTGCGCGTTTGTTCCTGATATGTTTCATCAGCGTTTTACGGTCAAGGGTGTTCAGCACATCTTTTTTCTCAAGCCATCCCCTCCTTGCCGTCCTCACCCCGTAGTTCATAAAGCCGAACTGGTAGTCTATATGCGCATCCGTGTTGACCGCCATGCATATCCCCGTCTCCACCGCCTTTTTGATATATATGTCATTGAGGTCGAGCCTGAGGGGATGGGCGTTTATCTCCATCACCGTGCCTGTCTGCCTTGCGGTCTTCAGGACCTCATCCATGTCAATATCATAGGCATCCCTCTCCCCGATAAGCCTTCCTGTGGGATGGGCGATGATTGTCACATAGGGGTTTTTCATTGCGGACACGAGACGGCCTGTCAACTGCCTGCGCGACTGGCGGAAACCGGAGTGAATGGATGCAACCACCATGTCAAGCTTTTCCAGGATGCCGTCGGGATAATCCAGTGTCCCGTCGCTTCTTATGTCCACCTCGACCCCCGAAAAGAGCCTGATCCCGCCTGACCTCCTGTTGAAATCCTTTATCTCCCTGTTCTGCTGCAGAATCTGTTCGGCACTCATTCCCCTGGCTACCCCAAGGCCTTTTGAGTGGTCGGTCACCGCAATGTATTCGTACCCTCTTTTTTCCGCAATGCGTGCAAGCTCCTCAAGGCTATGGCTTCCGTCGCTGTAATTCGAATGCACATGGAGGTCGCCTCTTATATCTTCAATATCCACAAGCCGCGGCAGTCTATTCTCAAGCGCCGCCTCTATCTCTCCGGCGTCCTCTCTTATTTCAGGCGGAATGAAGGGCAGTCCGAGTATCCTGAAAACGTCGGATTCATGTCTGCCCCCGAGTTTTTTCCCTGTCCTGACATCAAAGATACCGTATTCGTTTATCTTAAGCCCCTTTTTTACCGCGAGTTCGCGTATCCTTATGTTGTGCGCCCTGCTCCCTGTAAAATAGGCCAGGGCGGAGCCGAAGGAATCCTCGCTGACCACCCTTAAGTCCACCTGTATGCCTTCGCCGGTCACGATGCTGGACTTTGTCTGCCCCTTCATAAGCACCTCCCTGGCGAGGGGGAGATGAACGAACACATCCATTACCTTCTGCGGGTCCCCGGATGTTGAGAGTATGTCAATATCCTTTATTGTGTCTTTCCAGCGCCTGAGGCTCCCGGCTGCGACCAGTTCCCTGACCGGGGATTTTTTCCGCAGTTCGCTTATTATATCCTCGGCAACAGGAAGGACACGGCCGATGGGGAAGCGCCCCGAGTGTCTCCTTATCATCGCGATCCCCCGGAGGATGTTTTCCTCGGTGCGCTGCTTTATGCCGGGAAGCCCTTTCAGCCTGCCTTCTTCCGCGTAGCGCTGCAGGTCATCGATACTCTTTATTTTGAGCTTCTCAAAAAGGAGCATCGCTGTCTTCGGGCCGAGCCCGGGCACCGATAGGATATCCGCAAGGCCGGGCGGTGCTTGTTTTTTCAATTCCTCGTAAAACTCCAGTCTCCCCGTGGTGACGTATTCCCGGATTTTCCCTGCAAGGTCAGGTCCGATGCCGGGAATCTTCAGCAGTTCTTTCTCCTGCATCCCGGCGACATCCCTTGTGAGCCCGTCGATATTCCGCGCGGCCCTCCGGTAGGCCCTTATCCTGAAAGGGTTCTCGCCCTTTATCTCGAGGATGTCCGCTATTTCATTGAATATCCTGGCAACTTCCGGGTTACGCATAATAAGAGTATACCCTACAGCGGCATTAAAATATCAATTACGGCGCGGGAGGGCCCGGAGGTCCTGCGGCAGGCCCTCCCGCCGGTTTATGCAATATAAGGCAGGGCCAGGATTCATGCCGGCAGGTTCGGGGGCGGCGATATATCGATATCAAATGGTCTGGAGGTAATCATCCACCTCATGCCTTAATTTTGCAAGCACATCCCTGATCGCATCAACGAGGCCCTTCATGTCTTCCCATTTGATGTTGAAGATATACGCATATATGAAATAGTTCCTGAAGGAAAGATACTTGGAGAGCAATTGGAAGAGATCCGGTGGGAGGATGCCGATCTCACCGGACTTTATGAGCACCTTTTCATGCCATTCCGGGGAATCGTGGACATCGAGCTTGTCGTATACAAGCATCTGCTTTAATATGTTTTCAACACCGCTGTATATGTTCATGATAAGGGCGCCGATAGCCGCCTGCTCGGCAACGGTGTATTCGGTCTTTTCCGGCCTGTAGACGGAAAAGAGTTCATCCATGATCCTCTCGATGTTCTTAAACTCGGCGTCGCAGAACTGTTTCAGTTCGTCTATTGTCATAAGGTTCACCTCCGTGAAAAATGTCCTGTCAGCTTATGCAACATTAAGGTTTATTTTTCAAACAATATCTACAGGTGCCCTGATTTTATAATCGATATCAGCAGGCGCAGACCGAGCAGAAAGGCCACTAAAAACCCTATCACTCCCATGCTCGGCACCCCGAGTATCTTGCCGCCGATATCGGATTGCACGAGCATGGATGAACCTACAATAAGGGCGGCGACCACTATGCTGAAAGCAAGACGGTTGCCGGAGCGGTCTATGTCCGTTATCAGTTTGTCCATGCCTATGGGGTTCACTTTCACGCTCAGTTCATCTCTCATCACCTTTCTCAGCAGTCTGTTCATCTGGCGCGGGGTGCTTATCATAATGTCCCCGATCTCGGAGAGATTGTCCTTTGTCCGGCTCAGGATTCTCTGCGGACTTATGCGCCGTTCCACAAGCCTGGCTGCATACGGCTCTGCCGCGGACATGAGATTGAAGTCAGGGTCAAGCTCCCTGCCGATGTTATCGACTATGATTATGGTCTTGTTCATAAGCAGCAGGTCGGAAGGCACCTTGAGCCCGTATTTGATTACAAGGTGTGTCATGGCCTCGAGATATTCCGGAAAGTTGACCTCGGAGATTGTCATATCATACAGGGGTTCAAGCAGGTCAATAAGGTCGGCCCTGAAATCGTTCCTGAATGCATCAACGTCCACTTCTTCGCTCACCAGGCCGAGTTCTATGTACAGGTCCACAAGCTGGTCGAATTTTTTGTTCATCACGGCCAGAAACGCCCTCGCGATGTTGTCTATCAGCTCGGGGCTCAGCCACCCGACTATGCCGAAATCCATGAGACCTATACGTCCGTCAGGCATGACGAAGATATTGCCGGGGTGCGGGTCGGCATGGAAAAAACCGTCCTCGAAGATCATCTTGAAGTAGGCGTCCACCCCCCTCTTTGCAAGTTCATGCCTGTCCGCGCCTATGGCCTCTATGCCTTCAATATCATCGATTCTGACACCCTCGATTCTTTCCATGACGAGAACCCTCGATGACAGGAACTGCGTGTAGACGGCCGGAATATGGATATACTTGTTGCCAGCAAAGTTCCTCTTGAACCTCATTGCATTCTTTGCCTCAACGACAAAGTCCAGCTCCTTTTTCACCGTCCTGCCGAATCTGTCCACTATGCCTTCAGGATCAAAGAACCTGCTCTCGGGAATATATTTCACCATGAGCCTCGCGATGGTGGCCAGGATGGATATGTCGGTTTCTATTGTTTCGCGGATACCCGGCCTCTGCACCTTCACGATCACCTTTTCACCGGATTTAAGCACTGCATTGTGGACCTGGGCTATTGAGGCGGCGGCCACGGGTGTATCGTCGAATTCGGAGAAGATATCATCCAGCGCCACGCTGAACTCGGCTTCAATGGTCTCCCTGGCCTTTTCCGGGGGAAAGGGGGGGACCTTGTCCTGGAGCTTCTTGAACTCATCGGCGTACCCGGTTGTTATCAGGTCCGGTCTTGAAGCGAGCAACTGGGCGAGTTTGATAAATGAAGGCCCCAGTTCACTGAATGCCATCCTCAGTCTCTGGGGAATGGTGTGTTTTTCGATCTCCTGCCATCTGGCAAGGATTTTCAGCCTCTTCCTGAGGGGAATAAACCGGTGGAGATTCAACTGTTCGATGAACTGTCCGAAACCGTGCTTAAGGAAAACATTGACGATATGTCTTATACGGGTGATATTCCTGTATGTGTGCCAGTATCTTACGAAACGTGTAATACCCATCAGGTTGTCTTCCGGCGGGTCTTCCCGCCGTATTCAGGGGGCATTAAGGTTATGACTCACCACCCTTTGACGCCTCTTCAAGTTTCTTGACCCTTGTGGAAAGCGTTCTTAATTTTTTCTTGAGTTCATCAACCTCATCCCTGGTGGGTATATTCATTTTCTCCAGTGTCTTGTTGATGATATCCGTTATGGCCCTGCTGAGGTCCTCGCCTGATTTGGAGACCTTTTCCGAGCATTCCTTCACGAGCCTGGCGCCCTGTGACTCGCTGAGTTCCCCCTTTTTTACAAGCTCGTCAACCAACTCCTTGATCTTCTCGGGCACGCCTATACCCACCATTAATGTCTTGTGTATGATCTCATTGATGTTCATGATATTCCCCCCACTTTAGTTGTTTGAGTGTCTATTGTTGTATTCTCTCTTTTATTATATCACTAACAGAGCGTATTGCCTTGTCCAGGCCCGCTGGATCCTTTGTCCCGCCCTGGGCCATGTCCGGTCTGCCTCCGCCCTTTCCGCCGGTTACGGCCCTGAGAATTTCTCCTGCGTTAAGGCGCGGGACAAGGTCTTTCGTGACTGCTGAAACATAATAGGCCTGGCCGTCCGACCGCGATCCGAGGACTATCACACCCGAGCCGATCCTGTTTTTCAATGTATCCGCAAGATGCCTCAGCGCCTTCATATCCAGCCCCGTGGTGCTGTGAGCAATGACCTTTACGCTATCTATCTCCACGGCCTTCTCTATAATTTCAGCCGCCTCTTCAGTCGCCGCCCTGTGCCTGGTCTTCTCCAGTTCCCTTTCAGCCTGTTTCAGGTCATGGATGATCTTTCCGACTTTTTCGGCGACGTTCAGTTCACCGGCCCTGAGGAGTTCAGCCGCTTTTTTAAGCTCTGTTTCACGCCGCCTGATAAGCTCAAGCGCTGCAAATCCGGTAACCGCCTCTATCCTCCTTATGCCTGCTGCAACACTGCCTTCGGAGATAATCATGAAAGGGCCGATCTCCCCTGTTGCCCGGCAATGCGTCCCGCCGCAGAGCTCGGCGGTGAAATCACCCGCCCTTACGACCCTCACGCGCTCTCCGTACTTCTCGCCGAAAAGCGCAGTGACCCCGCTTTCCACGGCCTCATCAAGGG
>WFVK01000063.1 GCA_015491705.1 Nitrospirota bacterium
GAGTATAAATAATCATGTAGCCAACGGCACGGGAAATGTTCTTACCGCCGCCTCGGGCTTTCCTGAAGAGGGTCTCAAGATAAGTACAACATCAAACCAGACCGGCCTCTTCGGGACAATATCCGTTTCCCTGGGAATCGCGGATCTGCTTCCTTCCATACTCGATTCATATGTTGATTCAAATACCGGGGTTTTGAAATCAAAAGAAAATTCCATGCAGAGCTCCATAGATGATATAACAGACCGTATGGACAGGATGGAGAAGAAACTTGAAGACAAAGAGGAACGCCTGCGTGCGCAGTTTGCACGACTCGAGGTGTTGCTGTCCAAATACGATACCATGGCTCAGTACCTTACAAACGCGTTGACCGCGTTACCGACAATCAACCAATAACGGCCGGGCTGACCACGAATACTGTTAAAGGAGGATAATTTGCCATGTCTGACACCAGTATATCACGTTACAGGGAGAGCCAGATAACATCTGCAACGCCTGAAGAGACGGTTCTGATGTTATATGACGGAGCAATACGTTTTCTCAGTACAGCTATCAAAGAAGTTGAAGAAAACAGTAATATTCCCGGAAAATCAATATTGCTGGAGAAAACGGTGAAGATCATAGATTACCTGCAATCGTGCCTTGACAGTGAGAAAGGTGAAATCATCGCCAGGAATCTTAACAGTCTGTATGATTACATGGTAATCGAGCTGACCAAGGCGAATCTGAGAAATGATACTGCAAAGATGCAGGAAATCCTCGGTCTTCTGATTACAATCAGGGACGGGTGGAACGGCATATGCGATAAAAACAGCGGCAATGGCAAAATGCAGCAGCCTGAAATCAACGCCGGCCTTTACAGCAGCGGGGATATCGAGGAAGCGGAAACGCCTCAACCCGAAAGCAAGATAGCAATAAAGGTGTAATCTTAACCTTGATCTTGTATAAACGGACGATGTTTTCATGCAACTGTAAGGTAAAGATGATTCAATGAAATCAGCAATGAAAACGGAGGGGAACAAGATGATCTTATTGTACGAAAAACTGCTCGATGCCGCCACGGGTGAAAAAGATGCGGTTGCGCGGTGCAATATCGATGAAATAGAACATTACTGTTCTCTCAAAGAGGGCCTGGTAAAAGAACTGGAAGATATGCGCAGTTCCGGCAAAATGCCGGTTCTTTCTCCCCGGCAAAAGGATGAAATTGAATCGCTTATCAGGAAGATTATAGAGATTAACGCAGGTAATGCCAGTGCCGTCGGAAATATAAGAGATGAAGTGATAACTGAAATATCCGGCCTTCGGAAAAGAAAGGCGGCCTTTAAGGCATATCGTTCATGTGCTTAACCACCGGAGGGCGCCTCTCCTGCCTGTTTATGCAAAATCAGGTTTGAAATACAAATGTCAATAAGTTGACATTTGTATTTTTTTAAGCATTTCGTTACCACCGCCATCAAAACAAAGAGCAATACCGTAACCCCGTCCCTGTTCTTTAAAATCAAACAGTTATGTCCTGTACGGGCTTGAGTGCAAAGACAAGGCTGGATTTGGCAAAGGATTTGCATAATTGAATACCAATGAATATTCAAAAAGGCAATCATGATTTCAGAGAGGGGCAAATATGGAATCAATATTTTCATTAGCGGCTGTTACCGGGAATGCACCGAAGATTGACGAGAAGTATGTCCACAAGGCGGAAAGAGAAAATGTGGTCATAAGCGATATTCGCAGGGTCGATGACAGTGGAAATAATGTATTTGAATGCAGGCTGGTTTTTGATCATAATCTGCCTTTTTTCTTTGAACATTATATAGACCACGTGCCCGGTCTCCTTCTTATTGAGGCCGCAAGACAGATGAAAACGGCGGTCAGCCATATCTACTACGGAATAGGATTTGATCATTCCTTTATCCTGTGTTCGAACGGCGCTGTCTTCAAGGACTTTGTGGAGCTGGACAGCCCGGTCACGCTAAGGCTGGTTATGGATGAATCCGGGATCAGCATGGATGGAAGGGGCCGCAAGATATTTTACTGCAAGGTCTTTGCAATACAGGATAACGTCATCAAGGCCGAGCTTGAAAGCAGATGGAGATGCGTTCACAAGAGGATCATGAACAAGATGCGGTCAAGGAAAATGAGCGTTGTATAAAATCAGGGAATAGGACAGGCAGGGTGAAAAAAAACGAATTCAGGATTCTCGTTGCCGAAGATGATGAAATGGTCAGAGATGTCATTGTCAGGTTTCTCTCAGAGGAAAAATATCCTGTCGTTGTTGCAGATAACGGACTGGCAGCCATAAAGCTCCTCAGGCTGGAGGATATAAAACTGGTACTTGCCGATCTGAGGATGCCGGGTGCCGACGGCATGGAGGTTTTGAGAACGGCGCTTCGCATTGATCCGGACATTGCAGTTGTTCTTCTCACTGCATACGGGACACTCGATACAGCTCTCGAGGCCATGAAAGAGGGGGCATATGACTATATTGTCAAGCCGTTTGTAATGCAGCAGTTGCTGCTGGTGGTGAGAAATGCATTCAGGATGGCAAATCTTCTTGAGGAAAACCGCCAGTTGTCAGCCTGCCTGAAGGAGACATACCGTGCCCTTGAAGCCATCAAGGCGCGGGGGGGCTGTCAGCACGGAGCCCTGTCCCGTGATTCCATTGATAAGATCAAAAAATCAAGAGAGCCGGATATTATCGATGCTGAAGATTCTGCAGTATTAGACAGGATGACATCCGGCAGTACCGATGAAAATATCAAAAAATACAGCTCTCTGATAAACGATTTAAAAACCGGGGAATAACGGACCATAAGGGGAAAAATGGAGACTGAAAGGCCTGATAATAAAAAAACGGGGGAGAGAAGGAGTTATTTCAGGGTGGATGACGTAATATCGGTTGTGGTAAACCCTGTCGAGATTGACAGGGAAGGCAGAGAAAAATTTCTGAAGTCGGCCACAAGCTCATCCGCCTTTTCATTGATGACCCAGCAGCATTTGCCTGAAATCAGTACTGAAGAGGACGATCAGGATATCCCGGGAAATCAGAGACTGTATGCCTTGATTGCAGAGATAAATACAAAGCTCGATTTTATAATCAACCATTTCAAGCTTGAAAAAGAAGGCCTCTCGTCATCAGAGAAAAAGCTGGTAAACATCAGCGCCTCGGGGCTGAGATTTACCATCGGCCATCCCGTGAAAACCGGTGATGTGCTGGAGATAAAACTGCTTTTGCCTACATACCCTCCCGTTGCCGTGTTTGCATACGGAGAAGTAAAAAGGGTGGAGGCGGTGAGCGAGGACAAATTTGAAGTTGCCGTTGAATACCTTAACATGGGAGAGCCTGTAAGAAACGAAATAATCCAGTATACCCTGTCACGACAGAGGGAGACAATAAGAAGACTGAGAGAATCCGGAGCCAATGAATAAGACCGGCATCGCGGGCATATTGCTTGGTATCGCAGCGGTGCTCGGCGGCAATATTATGGAGGGCGGAAGAATAGGCTCCGTTGTGCAGGGGTCCGCCGCACTGATAGTATTCGGGGGGACGCTCGGCGCCACGATTCTGAGTTTTTCAGCAAAAGACATAAAACTCGCCGTGCAGATGCTGAAAGAGGTTTTCTTTGAAAACCGCCTGCTGCCTGAAAACCGCATCCTTATAAAAGACATTGTGAACTATTCGGCGAAGGCAAGAAAGAGCGGCCTGTTATCGCTGGAGGATGAAATAAAGGTTATTAAATACGGTTTCCTCAGGCGGGCGCTGAGCCTTGTGGTTGACGGAATAGATTCAAAGGTACTACGGGACAGTCTCGATCAGGAGAACAGGACCTTCGAGGAAAATATGGAGAGGGCTGCAAAGGTATTTGAAGCCGCGGGAGGATTTGCGCCCACGGTGGGCATAATCGGAGCGGTACTGGGTCTTATCCACGTAATGGAGAATCTGAGTGATCCGACAAAACTGGGCGCGGGGATTGCCGTGGCGTTTGTTGCAACGATATATGGAGTGGCTTCTGCGAATCTGATATTCCTGCCGATTGCAAAAAGATTAACGAACAATATCAGGCAGGAGATGTTTATCAGGGAGATGATAATAGACGGTGTGCTCGGCATTCAGGCAGGCAGCCATCCCTTTTTTCTTGAGGAACACCTCAATTCTTATCTTCCCGGCAGGCATTAAAAACGAGGATATCATCGATGCCGCCTGCAATCTCCAAGCGGCAGGGCAGTAGAGCCTGCCGGGGGATAAGGGATATAAAACAGGATAATGCGAAAAAGGCATAAAAAGAGGGAGGAAAAAGAAAACGTCGAGCGCTGGATGGTATCTTATGCAGACTTTGTCACTCTTCTGTTTTGCTTCTTTACCGCAATGTATGCTATAAGTAATGTAGATACGAACAAACTCGGCAAGTTTGTAGAGTCCATGAGATCAGCCTTTAATATTTCCGGTTCACGGGGCAATGCCTTTTCCGTCATAGAAGGCGTGCAGATATTTATGCCGGCCGACGTGGAACTGGAGTCCAGCATAAAGGAAATGCTCGGTACATTAATATCAAAATCAAAAGGCGGCATAGATGTCAGGAGAGACCGGAGGGGAATTGTAATATCCGTTGCAGACAAATTCTTTTTTGACAGCGGTTCCGCTGAACTGAAAAGCAGTTCAAGGGAAGTGCTTGACAAGATAGCGGAGGCATTAAAACAGTCTCCCAATATAATACGAATAGAGGGCCATACCGATAATATTCCGATAAGCAACAACAGGTTCTCTTCCAACTGGGAACTGTCTGCTGCAAGGGCGATAAATGTCGCAAAATATTTTATCCGTAGACACAATATTCAGCCGGAACGCCTGACAACCATCGGTTATTCCGAATACAGGCCTGTAGCATCAAACGACACCCCTGAAGGAAGGGCGAAAAACAGGAGAGTCGATATTGTGGTGCTGAATGCGGCCGAAAGTGAAAAAGAACCTGAATGACACAACAATTCGACATACCTGCAGCACTCCTGATAAGCAAAGAGCGTGCGGACATCACCCTGCTCGAGGCGGCCTTTGAAGCCTGCAGTCCGGCAACCAGAATAATAAAGGCCGTAGACGTAAAACAGGCTGTGGAGTCACTGCTTCGTGAAAAGATCGACATCATATTTATAGATTACGCCCTCTCCACAATCAAAAACGATTTCCTCATGGAACTGCAGAAGAGAAACATAGTAACGCCCGTCATTGTTCTTATTGAAAAGGGTAAGGAGATCCAGGCTGCCGAGGCGATAAAAAAAGGAGCATATGATTATATTATTAAAGATTCCGCGTATACGGATTCCCTCGCCGGGATACTCGGGAGGATTCAGGGCATGTCCCTGCTGAACACCGGAATGGAAGAAGAGCAGCAGCAGCATTCCCTCCTTTTCAAGCAGATATACAGGAGCCAGAAATGGTGGCAGCACATAATAGACGCAATAACCGATTATATCTTCGTTATAGACCAGAATTACAGGATATTGAGAACCAACAAGGCATTTGCAGGCCTTTTCGGAAAAGAGCCGGCGGATATAATAATGAAGCCGTATTTTGAACTTTTCAATCTGAATTCCCCGCATGAATGGTGTGTTGCACCGGAGGACCAGAGCGGTTTCTGTCCCCGCTCCGTGGAAAGAAAGATCAATGAAACGGTCTATCTGATAAGCTGTTTTCCGATATCTTATGATAGACACGAGGCTGCTGTTTATATTATGAAAGATATCACCGAAACCCGCCGGCTGAAGGACCAGGTTTACCATCTTGATAAACTCTCCTCGCTCGGCATCCTGACATCAGGAGTCGCCCACGAGATCAATAATCCCCTTACCGGCATTATCGGGTATACCGAGATGCTTCTCATGAAGAACAACGATGAGACGGCGAAAAAATATTTGAGCAATATCTATGAATCCTCGCTCAGATGTAAGAGGATCGTGGAAAACATGCTTGCATTCTCAAGGCAGAAACCGGCCCGTAAGAATCCCGAAAATATAAACGAAATTATTGACAGAACCATCGAACTGCACGAATACTGGCTTAAGTCGACCAACATAGAGATAATAAGAAATTATGAAAAAGTGCCGTATGTCCTGATAGATCACCAGCAGATGCAGCAGATAATTCTCAATCTCCTGATC
>WFVK01000064.1 GCA_015491705.1 Nitrospirota bacterium
GGATTGCCCAACCCTTATAATGCCTCCGTATGTCAAGGGCAAAGACTCACCCGTTACAAAAAATACTGTTGAAAACTTTTGACATTACCGAGAGCCGCTGGAGGGGAAAGATATGAAGAAAGAAGCGCCTTTGCCCGGTTCGCTTTTCACATTTATCTTTCCGCCGTGTGCCTCAATGATCGCCTTTGCAATACTCAGCCCGAGCCCGGTCCCCTCTGAGCCCCGCGCGGAATCAGCCCTGTAGAAACGGTCGAAAATCTTGTCCATGTCTTCTTTCTTTATCCCCTGACCGGTGTCCGTTACCTCTATTATTGCCTGGCCGCCGCTTTTTGATATTGAAATCTCCACTGACCCGCTGTCCCTGTTATATCTGACGGCATTTTCAATTATGTTTGTGAACGCCTCTGTGAGGGCGCCCTCATCTCCTGCCATGACAATATCTTCCACATGCCTTTGAGAAATATTTATACGCTTTTCATCAGCAAAGACCCTTGTCAGTTTTATTGCCCGCTCAATACACCCGTTTATGGATACGGCCCTGAACCCGGAAGCAGAGAGTATCCCCGAGTCAAGCTGGGCCAGGGAAAGCATGTCGTTTATCAGCCTCTTCATTGCATCCGATGTTGCATTGATTGTCCGTAATGCCTCCGTGTATTCCTCTATCGACCTGTCCCTCTGGAGTAGTACATCACATTGAGCCTTTATCACAGACAGCGGAGTCTTGAGTTCATGGGATGCATCCGCAATCAGACGCCTTTCAGCATCAAATGCCGTTTCGAGTCTGTCGAGCATTGAATTGAACGATCCGGCCAGTCCCTTCATCTCCTCGGCTAAATTTTTTTCTTCCACCCGTTCGCTCATTGTCCGGTGAGATATCTTCCCTATTGTTGATGAAAATTCTTTGAGCGGGGACAGGGCTTTTTTTACTATCCGGAAACCCGCAATTGCAACGGCAAATATACTCAGGGGGATTATGGTGAACAGGA
Source organism: Nitrospirota bacterium (assembly GCA_015491705.1). GTDB lineage: Bacteria > Nitrospirota > Thermodesulfovibrionia > UBA6902 > UBA6902 > JAADFS01. The sequence continues at coordinate 987 of WFVK01000064.1, forward strand.
ATATTCTGAACTCTTTTATCAGGTCGAGACTTTCCTCAAGACTCTGGGCCACGTATACCCTTGCCGGCAGATCAAAGACTTCAAAATCATGCTGAACCACCATGAGCGGCTCACCGGCCGGGCCTGCAGAGATATAAATTTTTTCCTGCATCTGTTCATCGAAAGATTGCAGTTCACCGGATGAGAGATCAAAATCTTCATCCACAAGCGACGGGGAAGCAGCCAGTATCCCGTCATCTATCATGACCTTATAATAGTGACCTGAGCGGGGGACAGAGTATTCACCGGCAACTATCTCAGCCAGTTCCAGTTCGATTGTCCCGTGTTCCTCATGCAGCAGCCCCTTTAATATCTGTATTTTTGAATGCAGTGTATGCTCCACCGAATGGAAGACCGCCTTCTTCACCTCAAGGTATACGGATGTCCCGAGGATGATGAGTAATGCCGAGGTGAACAGGAATAGCCATAGGAACAACCTGCCTTTTATTGAACCGGGGAATAATCTCATCAATCTCCCTTCAGGATATAGCCTGCCCCTCTTACGGTATGGATGAGTTTCCTGTCACGGCCTTTGTCTATCTTGTTTCGCAGATAATTTATATAAACATCGATGATATTGCTGTCGAGGTCAAAATCCATATCGTAGATGTGCTCTGTCAGTTCGGTCCTGCTTATTATCCTGCCCCTGTTCAAGGCGAGATATTCGAGGATAGCGTATTCTCTTGAGGAGAGCTTTATCTCACTGCCATCCCTTCTGACCGTCCTCGAATTTATATCAATGGTCAGGCCGTCCGCTTCAATAAGCGGAGATGACTCTCCCTTGTTTCTTCTGATCACGGCCTTTAACCTTGCAAGGAGTTCCGGAAATTCAAAGGGCTTCACAATGTAATCATCCGCGCCGGTATTCAGTCCTTTGACCCTGTCTCCTATCTCTCCCCTGGCAGTAAGCATCAGCACGGGGACATCCATCTTCTTTGCCCTCAACTTATCAAGCACGCTCAGGCCATCCAGTTTGGGCAGCATAATATCCAGAATAACCGCGTCGTAATCAAATGACTCCGCCATGTACAGGCCTTCTTCACCGTCAAAAGAAAGCTCCACAATGAAGGAGTGTTCTTCAAGCCCCTTTTTCAGAATCTCAGCCAGATTCTTCTCGTCTTCTATAATAAGGACTTTCATAATAAACCCTTACAGCGGCATAAAACTTATCGCGCTGCCCGTTTATGCAACATTGAGGCAAACCTTTTGAGTTTACTGCTCTTCATCACCCCGGCTGTTATTAACAACATTATACCGAAAAACACACCCATAACAGGGAGATGACTCAGGACGAGATGCAGATAAACAGTGTTTATCACGGCTCACCTCCCCCTGCGGACTTCGATTTCATGAGCAGTAACAGTTTTTCCCGTACGGATTCCCTTTACTTCCGCATAAGAGCCCACAAGAGCCTTTCCGCCGGTTTCATCTATCAATGTTTTACTGTTAACTTCAACCTTTCGGCCGCCTATAACCCATAAGCCTTCGTATCCGTCCTGCGGTATACTTTCGATTGCTCCGGAAAACTTGATGTTGTATGCCTTATCCTGATGAGATTTATCATAGTGAGCCCTTTTATCCCCTTTTACTTCGATCTCATAAGCGGTAAATGTCTTCCCCGAGTAATTGCCTTCCACTTTCACATATGAGCCAACAGCCACCCTGCCGTATTCTTCCTCTATCTTTGTGTGTCCGGTTACGAGTATTTCCCTGCCGTTTACGATCCAGGTGCCTTCCCACCCCTTTTCCGGCAGCCTTTCAACCGTGCCGTAGAACTTGGCAATAAAGCCTGCGGGACTTCCCTTTCTCTCATCGCTGCCTGCAAATGCCGCGGCGGCAAATAATGAAAGGACTATACCGGATATCAGCATCATTGATATTGTTTTCATCACACCCTCCTTTTTAAGGTTTTCAAATTCATGTCTCCATCTTAACAAAACTTAAATTAAAGGAAGATTAACCTTAACGTTGCATAAACCGGCCGGAGAGCCCGCCGTAAAACCTTTATAAAGCGATGGGATATTGG
>WFVK01000065.1 GCA_015491705.1 Nitrospirota bacterium
CGGTGACGCTTCGCTACAATTGTGAAGGGTGGCCTGTGATTCAGACAGTAGATGCATACCTTGAAAATCTTGAAGATATGACGGTTGAGGAAGTCGGGAGGAGGAGTTTATAAAGAATTGCCCGCAAATTCCTATGTTCCGTATAATAATGGATACCTGTTATAATATGTCTTCAGGTTGAACTCTTTTTAAAAACAAAATCATCATCAAGCGAGGTGGATACGGATATGACCAAAACCAATCTGGAATTCAGGACGGAAGTCAAACAACTGCTCGACTTAATGATCCATTCCCTCTACTCCCGTAAAGAGATATTCCTGAGGGAGCTTATCTCAAATGCATCCGACGCCATAGACAGGGCCCGCTATGAATCGCTTACAAACCCCGCGGTCATGGAAAATGAAGGAGAGTGGAAGATCAGGATCACTGCGGATAAAAACGCCGGAACCCTGACCGTGAGCGACAACGGCATCGGAATGACCAGGGACGAGATAATCGAGGCGCTTGGAACCATAGCCCGCTCAGGCACCAGGGAATTCCTCGCCGCGCTGCAAAGCAGGGAGTTAAAGGACAACCCTGAGCTTATAGGCCAGTTCGGTGTTGGTTTTTATTCCTCGTTCATGGTCGCGGACAGGGTTACGGTCGTCACGAGAAAGGCGGGGCTCAAAGGTACGGGCGTTAAATGGGAATCCTCCGCGGACGGATTCTACACAGTGGAAGACGTGGAAAAAGACAAGAAAGGGACGGACGTCATCCTGCATCTCAAGGAAGACGCAAAGAAATACCTCGAGGAGTGGGAGATCAGGAGGATAATCAGGAGATACTCCGATTATATAGAGCACCCCATAGTAATGGATGTTGAGCACGAAAAAGACAGCACCCTGAAGAAAGGCGAAAAGGTCAGGATAAAAGAAGAGGAGACACTGAATTCAAGGAAGGCCATCTGGCTCAAGGACAAGTCACAGATAACCCCGGAAGAGTACAATGAATTTTACAAGCATATCTCCCACGATTTCTCGGACCCCGCGAGGGTAATCCACTTCAGGGCTGAAGGCACATCGGAATTTACCGCCCTGCTCTACATCCCCTCGAAGGCGCCTCTTGATATTTTCTTTAAAGATTTTGAGACAGGCCCCACCCTTTATGTCAAAAGGGTGCAGATCATGGAGCATTGCGAGGAGCTAATCCCCCGGTACCTGAGGTTTATCAGGGGCGTGGTTGATTCCGCCGACCTTCCGTTGAATATCTCAAGGGAGATGCTGCAGTCCAACCGTCAGGTGGAAATCATCAATAAAAATATCACCCGCAAGGTCCTCGACACCCTGGCGGAGATGAAAAAGAACGAATACGACAAATATGTTTCATTCTACAGGGAATTCGGCAGGGTGCTGAAGGAGGGCATTCATCTGGATTTTTCAAGGAAGGAGACGATCGCAGACCTCCTGCTTTTCGAATCCACGAAGAAATCCCCGGGGGAGTATACGACCCTGCAGTCCTACGTCGAAAACATGGCAAAGGACCAGAAAGAGATATACTACATCGTCGGCAGCACACGCGATGAGGCCGCATCATCCCCCTATCTCGAGGCCTTCAGGGAAAAGGGATACGAGGTGCTCATCATGCTGGATGAGATCGACGACTTTATAATGGGGAGCCTGCATGAGTATAAGGGCAAAAAGATAAAGTCCGTAATCAAGGGTGATATCAGCCTTGATAAGGCCGCGGAGTCGGAAAAGAAGGACGCCCGGAAAAAGTTCAAGGAACTTATCGAACTCATTAAATACCAGTTGAAAGACGAGGTGAAAGACGTCCGCCTTTCGGGACGGCTTAAAGACACCGCATGCTGTCTCGTGGGTGAAGAGGGGGACCCGGACCCTCACATGGAGAAGATACTGAAGGCCATGGGGCAGGATATTCCGGCAAGAAAGAGGATACTCGAGATCAATCCGTCACACCCGCTCTTTGAAGCCATGAAAGGCGTGTTTGAAAAAGACCCGAAGAGCATGATGCTGGAGGAGTACATCAGGCTGCTTTATGACCAGGCACTCCTGTTGGAAGGCTCAAAACCCAGGGACCCTGCCGCATTCGCCGGAGCGGTGACAAGGCTGATGCTGAAAAATGCCGAAAAGGCGGCGTCATCGGCGTAAGGTTAAAATCGAAGTGTGATGAGTAGCAATGACCTGTCAGGCTCGATAAAGGGAAGGACCGACAGCCTTGTATCTCTGCTGCGCTGCAGGGCGTAAACTGTCTTCCCTGTGGCATACCCGATAACCGAACCCATGAAGACATCCGACGCCCAGTGCTTGTTGTCATTTATGCGGGACAGGGCCGTCAGAGCGGCGATTCCGTATGACAGGGGCGGGACATACGCCTTCTCTTCATATTCCGAGGCAACAACGGATGCCAGCGAAAATGCAGAGGTCGCATGTCCGGAGGGAAACGACAGGTCTGAAGCCGAGAGCCCCGGCCCGTCCCATACATCACGCCCGTCGCCTGAATCAGGCCTGTGCCGGTGGCCGGCAAATTTTATGGTGTTCGTGATAAGACCGGATATTACCACGCTCTTAAGTCCCAGCAGGGCCACCCTGCCGGCTCTCTCATCTTGGTAGAAATGGCTGTAGAGGTACAGGCCCCCCAGCGATGGCAGGATGAACATGCCGTTGCCGAAGGGCTCGGCATAGTTCGCTATCTTATCGCTTGCGCTGTTTCTGTGGTCCTGCACCCAGTCCTGTATTTTCCCGTCGTATGAATACAGACCCAGTGTTATTCCCGCGGCTATCGAGGCCTTTATCCAGCCGGCCTTTCCCCAGCGCAGAGGCGAGGTGAGAATATCCCGCGTATCCGTGATAAAGCCGGCGAGGTAATCCGCGTCCAGGCCTACGGGTTTCTCTCTCGCCGCGCCGTTACCTGTCCCGGCGGCGTCAACGGCTGCCCCGGCTTCAGACGTCCGGGCTGAAACCGCACCCCCTGCAACGGACAGAACAATGGAAAGACAAAATATCATGATGATACGCTTCATAAATATATCCCCTTCAGCGCTGTCCGAGTTTCAGGAAATTTCTCAGCAGGTCCTTGCCGGCCTTTGTCAGAATGGACTCCGGATGAAACTGCACACCCTCGACCACCAGTTTTTTATGCCTTATGCCCATGATCTCGCCCATGTCCGTCCATGCACTGATTTCAAACTCCCCGGAGAGTGTCTCCCTCTTTATAATCAGCGAATGATACCTCGTCGCCTCAAAGGGATTCGGAATATCTTCAAAGATGGTCCTGCCGTCATGATGGATCATGGACGTCTTGCCGTGCATCAACCGGGGGGCATTGACTATCTCGGCCCCGTAAGCCGCACC
>WFVK01000066.1 GCA_015491705.1 Nitrospirota bacterium
GAGTATTTATCGCGGATAAGGCATTGCCAGCAGGCTTTCCCGCCTGCCGGCGATATTTTAATGCCGCTGTAAGGCAAATAAAACCGTCATGAAAGGAGATCGGGGATATGAAGGTGGAAATTTATGATCCTGCAATGTGCTGCTCCTCGGGGATGTGCGGGCCGAGCATTGACCCGGAACTGCTGAAGATAAACGAGGCAGTGCTTGCGCTGCAAAAACAGGGCGTCGAGGTTTTACGCTTTAATCTCGCGCAGCAGCCGGGGGAATTCATGGCAAACAAAAAAGTAGCGGATTTGCTGCATAAAAACGGGAAGAATATCCTGCCCGTTACCATGGTAAACGGAGAAGTCTTGATAACGGGGGAATATCCATCCTACGAGGACTTGTGCGGAAAACTCGGTATCAAGCCCCTGGAAAAGGGCAGACCCATGACATTAATGACATGAGCCGATATATATTTTTCTCGGGAAAGGGCGGAGTGGGCAAGACGACCATGGCATGCGCCACAGCCGTTCACCATGCCCTTTCAGGCAAAAGGACACTGATTGTCAGCACCGACCCTGCGTCGAACCTCGCTGATGTGTTCGAGCAGGAGATAGGGCACAGGATTACGCCGATTAACTTAGGGGCGTATGGCAATACGCCCCTACATGCCATGGAGATAGACCCTGATGAGGCGACCCGTGAATACAGGGAAGGCATCATAGGGCCGTTCCGTGAGATCATGCCCGAGGATGTAATAGCTTCTATCGAGGAAAACCTGAGCGGCGCCTGCACAACGGAGATGGCGTCTTTTGACCGTTTCATAGACTTTATGGGTACGGATGAATATGATATCGTTGTGTTTGATACAGCGCCTACAGGCCATACAATCAGATTGCTTGAACTCCCTGTTGACTGGTCAAAACATATTGAGGAGTCGGCAGGGGGCAGCGGCCAGACCTGCCTCGGCCCGGTGCAGTCCATCCAGGGCTCGAAAGAAAAATACGACAGGGCGCTCTCGCTCCTGAGAGACCCTGAAGAGACGAACTTCATATTTGTCATGAGACCGGAAGCGCTGTCACTCTACGAGACAGTACGCGCCTCAGGAGAACTCAAATCAATCGGAATCAGTACTGGAGAGGTCATCATTAACGGAATATATCCTGAGGAAGCCTGTGAAGTGGAGTTCTTCAGAAAAAAGTATCTCGCCCAGCAGGATGTCATCAAAAAAGCCGGCAAACTCATGGACAGGCCAAAGCGGTATATGCTGCTCAGGGACAATGAAGTCAAGGGGATTGAGGCGTTGAAGGATGTGGCGGATGAATTGTTTGAAAAGGCTGTCAGCAGTCAGGGGTCAGGGATCAGCAGAAAAAAACCAGAAGACATAAGCCGGAATACTCAACCGCTGACCCCCTCCTTTCCTGGGAAAGGATTTTTTAAAAAATTTTTTTCTGAAAAAATTAACAGCCTGTTCTTGCCAGAAAACGGTACAAAGGCCATCTTCTTCACCGGCAAGGGAGGTGTAGGAAAGACCACTGTCTCCTGTATCACCGCCTTGCATATGGCTGAAAAAGGGTTCAAAACGCTCCTTGTCACCACCGACCCTGCGGCCCACATCGGAGAAGTCCTCGGCAAAAAAGTCGGCACGGAGCCGGCAGAGATTTACGGGAATCTTTATGCCGTAATGATTGAGCAGGAAACGGCATTCAGGGAGTATAAAGAAAAGGCATTAAACGACGCCCGGGGAAAATACTCCGAAGACATGCTCGCTGCAATGGAAGAGGAGCTGAACTCACCGTGCATCGAGGAAATGGCGGCATTTGAGAAATTCGCGCAGTTTATAGAGAGCAAGGATTATGATCTCCTGGTCTTTGACACAGCACCTACCGGACATACTTTAAGACTGCTTGACCTGCCCTTTGATTATGCCCGGCAGATGGAGATTATGGCCGATGCATCCTCAGGAAGCTCGATAACGGGAAAGATCACAAAAGAGAGATTCAGTAATATTATAAATATGCTGAGAGACAATACAAAGACCGTCTTTAACCTCGTGCTCTATCCCGAATCAACGCCCATTGAAGAATCATACCGCGCCATGATGGACCTGAAAAACGCAGGGGTGGAAACGCAGCTTGTTATTGCCAACATGGTATTGCCGGAAGATGTCTGCACAAATGATTTCTTCAAAAGCAGGAGAAACATGCAGATATACTATCTCAATGAAATCAATAATAAATTCAAATTGCCGGTTATCATCTATCCCCTGATGGATGAAGAAATCAAGGGGATTGAACAATTATTAAGGGTCTCAAAATTGTATTTACATTTAATCTGAAAATCTCCCCTTGCCCCTCTTTTTCAAAG
>WFVK01000067.1 GCA_015491705.1 Nitrospirota bacterium
AAAGGTTTTACGACGGGCTCTCCGGCCGGTTTATGCAACGTTAAGGTAAAACTACCGCCTTTCCTCCTTTATCACCTTTACCATGATATCGCCGAAACCCGGTGTCCCGGTGATGGTGTTGAAATTCTCAGGGTCATGGAGTTCATTGATGTTGGCGGTATATTCACCCGTATTGCTGATAAAGCCCAGGCCCGCGGCCCTCTGGCCGCCCGGCCCGAACGGGACTTTTATCACCCCGGGCATTATCTCATCGGTTAAAAAGGCCTTCCCCCTGATCCGTTTTCCGAGGGGGTTTTCGAGAATAATCATATCGCCTGTTGCAATATGCAGGTTCTCCCCGTCCGTCCGGTTGACGGCAAACACGGGGATGGAAACGCTTCCCGCCCTGAAAAAAGTCTCCTCGTTGTCAGGTAGGCCGTACCTGTTCGGGATATTACCGAGAGGGGGCATGAAATACCGGAAATCATCGTTCAGCGGCTTCATGCATTCAGTGTCTGTTTCCGAAAGATAAGGGCAAACCACCGTCATGGTCATGGAATGGTGCACCCTTCCGCTTATAAGCTGGAAGGGATATTCCCGGGCAATCTCTTTAAAGAGGGGATTTTTCGGATTCCATTTGCAGGAGGTCCAGTAAAAGGTCCGGGGATAGGCGGTTCCGAACTTCCTGTTGATCTCCTCAAGAAAGCCGAATGTAAACTCGAACCTGCCCGAACGCGTCTCCGGGCACACCCCCGAGGGGGAGCCGTCGGACTTCCTGTAGCGGTAATAAGCGGCCGGCCACACCGCCACGCCGTGATTGTTTCTGAGCCACTCAACGGTCAGGGGCTCACCCTCTCTTGCAACCTTATCGCCCAGTACCGCCGTGGGATTGTCGGGCGCGCCGGTTATCAGGCAGCCTTCGGGGAGGTCGGGATACGGCAGGGGCTCGCCGACATTGTAGAGCGCGGGGGTCTCTGCGAGTTGCTCGTTTATAAAGTCTTCCTCGTCTCTGTACCTGCCGCTGAAGTCCCCTGTCCTGACATCGGGATCACCGTTTTTTACAAGTGCATCCGACAGGAGGATCATAAACTCATAAGGTGTCTTCGATTCATGCAGCGGTTTTATGACGCGGTCCCTCAGGCCTATCTCGGGGCTAACCGTGTATACGCTGTTCAGCCCCATCCTCTCGAGAAAGCCGGCCTCTGGAAATATGAGATCCGCATATCCGCCGGTCACTGTTATATGCGTATCAATGCAAACCGTCAGCTCGACACGGTATTCACCGTTTTCATCCCTTGATGTCAGTGCGTCCGCCCAGTCGGGCGTGCTGCCTGCCGTGACAACCGGATTGCCTCCCCTTGTTATATATGCCTTCACGGGATAGCGGTAATCCTTAAACGGGCCGTATTTCAGCCTGACCCCCTCTCTCATTGCAGCAGGCAGGTTGGTAAGCACCCCCCACTTCGCGGCGGGATAATCGCCGTAACGGTCTTTATGGAGTTCCGAAAGCCTGCCTGTCACCTCCCTGCCGTTCACCCGTCTTGCCGATGTCCTTTCCAGGAATTCCGCGCCTGAAGTCCTCCCGCCCTTTTTCGGCCTGTGGGTGCCTGTCAGCACCAGGCCTCCCGGCCTGTCGACATTTCCCGTCACCAGGCAGAGGGCGGTCATGAGTATTGACGTAATGTCGCCGTTTGTATGATGGGAGGTGCCGTGCATTCCCACTTCTATTGATGCGGGCTTTGTGATTCCGAACATGTGTGATACCTTCTCTATGTCGGCTGCAGGGATTCCCGTCTTTTCCTCGGCCCATTGGAGAGTGAAATAATGAAGGTCGTTGGCAGGGTCTCTTTTCCCTGCGCGGGAAAGAAACGCCTCGCGGAACTCGGGCCATCCCACGGTGTAATTTTCAAGGAAATCGTGGTCTATATACCGCCGGGACGCATGATGCAGCGAATCGTTCCTGATGATGAAGTACAGCATCGCGGCAAGCAGCTCCGCGTCTGTTCCGGGTATTATGCGAAGCCACATATCCGCAAGCGCGGCCGAACTGGTGCAGGAAGGGTCAACCACTATATACTTGCAGTTGTTTTCCAGGCGGGCCGCAGGGATTCCGGCTGACATGTAATTGAACCTTGTGGCCACAAACGGATTGACTCCCACATGCAGGAGGAGCCTTGCCTCATGGACGCCCGACAGGCAGGGCTCACCCCTGCCGTTCCTTGTGAGCAGGGGCCTCTGGACATCCGGAAGCGGCCTTGTATCCCCTGTCATCAGGTAATGGCCCCACCTGCGGTTGGGGTCGCAGATGCATCCGTGGCTGTATATGTTCGGCGTGCCGAATGCGCGGAAAAGCCGCTCATATGCAATGCTGTCGGTCATGTCGCCCGTGTCCAGAAAGACCGACTCCGGCCCGTACCTCCGCTTTATAGCGATCAGCCTCCGCGCCATATAATCAATCGCCTCTTCCCACGTGACGGCCTCCCACCTGTCCTCCCCTCTTTCGCCGACCCTTTTAAGCGGCGTCTTTATCCTGTGGGGCGAATAGGTGAGCTGAAGCCCCGCGGCGCCTTTGGCGCAGAGGGCGCCGTTGTTTACAAGTGAACGGGGGTTGCCGTATATCTTCCTGGCGACACCGCCTTCCACCAGCACTGATATACCGCATTCAGAGGGGCACATGGCGTCCGCCGTATGGACGAGTCTCGCGCTCTCTGCACCGGGACGGCCCTGCCGTGAATCTGCATTGACCCGTTTTTCTCCCGCGGTCACTTCCGCAGGCGGGAGAGCCGCCGCCGGGATTTCATAATCCTTTACCGGGAGGCGGGTGCCGGCGTCGCCGTTCAAGAGGTAAAACACACGGGGGTCTGTGTCGTGCTCAGGGTTCCGCACCTTCACCTTTCTTCTCCTCAGAACAGCCGAGATGTTGCTGTCTCCGTCATTCATGTCACCGAAGGTGATCGCCTTTCCCATGCAGCTTTTGACACACACAGGCTCTTCACCCCTCTGCAATCTGCCGTAGCAGAAATCGCATTTTTCAGGCCTGCCGGTAAACGGGTTTATGTCTATTGCGTCGTATGGACAGAACTCATAACATTTCCTGCACTCAATCTCTTCAGGACACCTCCCGGTGTTTATCAATACGACGCCTTCAGGGGTTTTGACGAGGGCGTCTTTTTCTTCGCATGCCTCAATACAGGGTGCATTATCACAGTGGTTGCAGATATGGGGGATGAAGAGCTTCCTGACATCCGGATAACGGCCCGACCGGAATGTCCGGATGGTGCAGCGGAATGTCCCGAACGGGATATCATGTTCCGCCTTGCACGCTACCTGGCATGCATGGCACCCGATACACCTGTCGAGATCGATCAGCATGCCGTAACTTTTACGCCTGCTGCGCTTATGGGGGGGACCGGCCGGCGGAGTTGTACGGTAAATCACCTGTTCAAATCCTCATACATTAAATTTGAAGTTTACAATATCACCGTCCCTGATTTCATACGCCTTGCCCTCAAGCCGCACAAGCCCCCTCTCCCGCGCCCTGACCATGTCTTCCCCGGATGATATGAAATCATCATAGCTCACCACCTCAGCCCGGATAAACCCCCTCTCGATATCCGAATGAATCCTGCCAGCCGCCCTGTGCGCGGCCGTGCCCTTTCTGATCGTCCATGCCTTTACCTCGTCCCTGCCCACTGTGAAGAACGATATGAGACCGAGCGCCTCATAGGAGACCCGGCAGAGCCTGTGCATGGCCGGTTCTTCAATGCCGAGGTCATCGAGAAACTCCCCTGCCTCATCCGGCGGAAGCTGGGCGATCTCCATCTCTATCTTTCCGCACAGGGGTACGACCCGGGGCACGGCGCCCCTGCCCTTTCCCCTGAAGTATGCCTCTGCCTTATGCCTGAGGTCTTCCGCTTCAGGGGAATTAATCTCGCCTTCGCCGATGTTCAGGACGATTATCACCGGTATGGTGGTGAGAAACTGGTATGGCAGCATCAACCTCTTTTCTTCATCATTAAACTCCGTATCACGCAGTGAGGTCTCCTCCTCAAGGGCGTTTTTGCATTTAAGCAGCAGACGCCTGTCGGCAGGGTCATGTTTCCTGCCCTTCTTTTCCTGTTCCTCTATCTTCTGCAGCCTCTTCTCAACCAGCTCGAGATCGCCGAGTATAAGCTCGTCTTCAAACGAGGCAATGTCCCTCAGCGGGTCTGTTCCGCCGAGGGGATGCATTACTGATTCGTCCCTGAATGCCCTGACCACATGCACAACCGCGTCAGCGTCCTTGAGCAGGTTGAAGACCCTTGTATTCTGCGAGACATCGCCTCCGGCCGCGGCTGAAGTAATGCCGGGGTAGTCGATATATTCAACAGTGGCGTATGTGGTCTTCTTCGGATGGTAGACCGACGACAGCCTGTCAACCCTCGGGTCCGGTATTTTTACAACCCCGGTCCGCGGCTCGACATCCGCGGAAGCGGATACAGGGTATGGGGTTGTCTCCAGTTCAAGCCCTGTAAGCGCATTAAACACGGTCGTCTTGCCCGAGTTGGAAAAGCCGGTAATTGCGAGTTTCATGGGAAAAGCCCCCTCATCCCGGCCGCCTCCCGGCGGGGTGAAAGGAATACGGATTGTATCACCTTATCTCTTTAAAGCTCTGGTAGGCCGCTCGCGCGGTCCTGTTGATATCCGCCTGCGTATGTGCAAGGGACATAAAGCCCGCCTCAAATGCGGAGGGTGCAAGGTTGATCCCCCTTTCGAGCATTTTTCTGAAGAATTTTGCAAATGCCTCTTTGTCGGTGTTTGCGGCATCCGTGAAATTGTAAACCTCTTTGTCCGTAAAATACGTGCAGAACATGCTGCCGGCCCTGTAGAATTTTGTCTTAACGCCGGCGCGTCTTGCCGCATCCTTTAATGCATCCTCCAGGGCCGCTGATTTAGCCATGAGTTTCCTGTATGTCTGCCGCGCTGATAATATCTTCAGTGTCTCTATGCCCGCTGTCATTGCAAGCGGGTTGCCTGAAAGCGTGCCCGCCTGGTATACCGGCCCGTCCGGCGCAATCTTTTTCATGATCTCTTTCCTGCCGCCGTATGCGCCCACCGGCAGTCCTCCTCCGATCACCTTTCCGAGGCATGTCATGTCAGGCCTTATCCCGAAGGCCTTCTGGGCTCCGCCGTAGGAAACCCTGAAGCCTGTCATGACCTCATCGAATATGAGGACTATGCCGTATTCAGCCGTCAGTTTTCTTATGCCCTCAAGGAATCCGGGCCGGGGCAGTATGCACCCGCTGTTGCCTACCACCGGCTCAATGATTACGCATGCAATACTCTCCCCGAATCTCCCGCAGGCCTCCCTGAATGCCCCGAGGTCATTAAATGGAAGTGTAAGGGTGTTTCTTGCATAGCCCCTCGGCACACCGGGGCTGTCGGGCACTCCGAATGTCGCGGCGCCTGAGCCTGCCTTTACAAGCAGCCCGTCTGCATGGCCGTGGTAGCAGCCCTCGAATTTTATGACCCTGTCCCTGCCGGTAAAGCCCCTTGCGGCCCTGATGGCGCTCATCGTCGCCTCGGTGCCGGAGTTGACCATCCTGATCACCTGCATCGAAGGATAGGCCTTGCGGATCATCCCGGCCAGCTCCACCTCGAGGGGCGTGGGCGCACCGTAGCTTGTGCCCCTCTCACACGCCTTCCCGAGGGCCCTGATCACCGCCGGATGGGCATGCCCCAGTATCATGGGGCCCCATGAAAGCACATAGTCTATGTATTCATTTCCGTCCACATCATATATCTTCGAGCCCTTTGCAGACTGAATAAACAGCGGGCTTCCGCCTACAGCCCTGAAAGCCCTGACCGGGCTGTTGACGCCGCCGGGCATCAGACGTTTTGCTTTTCTGAACAGCTCTTTTGATTTCTTCAGATTCAGTTTTGACATAGCCGACTCCTGTTGTTATGCAATTTATCAGGCCTTTTATTTAGTATCTGTTGCGGAAGCTGATTTTTGAAACTAATCCTGAGCTTGCGTCATTTCGACCAGCGGGAGAAATCTTTATATTGCGACGAGTTAAGATTTCTCACTTCGTTCGAAATGACAGCGGAATGACAGCGAGCTGATCAGATAATGACTTTCCGCAACAGATACTATTTAACAATAATTACCGGCGCGTTGTCAAAAGAGGACAAGAGGCGCGGCGGCATCAGTGATTAAGGCGCGCCTTCTCAAACTCCCTGATCCTCCTTATCCTTTCGAGGACAGGCGGGTGGGAATAGTGGAATAATGCATAAAGGGGATGCGGATGCAGGTTGGAGAGATTGTCCTTTGAGAGCTTTACAAGCGCGCTTATCATGCCTGCGCCATTCCCTGTGAGTTCACATGAAAATCTGTCGGCCTCGTTTTCATGCCTTCTTGAGAAATAATGAAACACCGGTGTAAAAGGAAAGGAGACGATGGAGCCTATAAATCCCAGAATCACAACCTTTGCGAAAAAAGAGTCGTTTTCAATGTGGAAAAGCCGCGTGAGAAAATCGCCCTGCAGCAGAAGATAGGCTGCATAGATCGCAATCAATGCAATAACCTCCGCGACGACAATGTGTTTCAGCAGGTGTTTCTTCTTCCAGTGCCCGGCTTCATGTGCGAGGACCGCGAGTATCTCGTCCCGGCTCATCTTTTGGATCAGGGTGTCGTAGAGGATGATCCTTTTCACCCTTCCGATGCCTGTAAAGTAGGCGTTGGTGTGCCTGGTCCTCCTTGATGCATCAATCCTGAATATCCTGCTTACTTTTATGCCGGCCTTCTGCATGAGGCTGCGGATACCGCCTTCAAGGTCTTCATCTTCAATGGGGGTGAACCTGTGAAACAGCGGTTCAATAACATACGGCGAAATGTACATTACAAAAATCCCGAAGACAAGGAAAAAACACCACACCCACAACCACCACATGTCCGGGCTCTTCCGGACAAGGAGCAGGCCCCCTGCTGTAAGCAGCCCCGTCAGTATTGTGGAAACAGCAAGGGATTTAACCGTATCGGCCATCCACAGCCTGAATGTCATGGTGTTGAATCCGTACCTGTTTTCAATCCTGAAGGTGCTGTACAGGCTGAACGGCAGCGATATGACCGTATCGGCGTAACTCAGCAGAAGGAAAAAGACGAGTCCCGAAAGGATGAACGGCAGGTTGAAGGACATGATCCATGAGTTGTAAACATCCAGCAGCACGAAAATGAAAACGAGGAATACCGTGTTGTTAAAGACCGAGGCAATGAAATCAAACTTCGTATGTTCGATATTGTAATCACGCGTCCTGCGCAACAGGTCCCGGTCTACCTGTCCTTCAAATTCGGGAGGAATCACGGACCCGTATTTCTTCAGGTGAGAGAGGTTCAGGAAATCGAGCCAGTAGCCGAAGGCTATGATCAGGAGATATGCGGCAAGAATTGCGATCAGGTATCCATCAGTCATCAGTTCTCAAGGCGGCGGTTTTCAGGTCTTTCTCAAGGGCCTTATACACCCCCGGCATAGCCTTTAAAAGCCTTACCGGCCCCATGTCAGGCTCCCCTTTCAGATTATACGGCATTATCTTTCACCGTTGATATACGAAACAATGAACGCTGCGATAAACAGCAAATCACCGGCGACCAGGAGATCATAGCGGTAGGGCTCCGGCATCTGCTGGTGCAGGGTAGCGCCCAGATCATGCATGAAAGAGTAAAGTACAATCACCGTGCCGGCCAGTGCAAGGACGTGTGATAACACAGACGGCCTGAAGTTTCGTCCTTTCCGGAAAGAATGCAGCATGAGCATGCTGAAGACGATCATAAGGAACGCAATCGACACGGGCGCTATAACAGGCCCTATCCACGGCAGGGGGATCAGAAACAGGATATCCCAGTCGAATATTGAAGAAGGCCAGCCGAGCAGGGCCTTGAGCCACACATAATAGAAAATATCCCACACCCCGAAGGACAGCATGAAATATGCAAACCTCTCCCAGAGTGTACGTCCGGCAAGGTATGCCACGGACAGGAGCATGAATATGGTCGCTGCTTCCCGCATGACCTCGACAAGGATTTTATAGTCAACGAGGGCCTTTAAGGGGAATTTGAATCCCTCGGGATAGAAAATCGCCCGCAGGTAAACGACGATAGCTGACTCCACGAATGCCATTGCTACGCCGAATATTATCACCCAGATTATCCTGGCGCGGAAGCTGTCGTTATTCATTTACCTTTTTCCGGTATCCCTCTCTTTATAAACCTTACAGTTGCATAACACCATCGCCCGCATGCGGGAGAGCCCGGCGGAAAAGCTTTATCTGCGATTCCTTGAGGAAATATTCAGCACAGCATGTTATAAAGTAACCCCTCCCGGCCTCCCCTCCTTATCGAAACACACCCCTTAATCCCCTCTCAAGAGGGGAAGTTCCTCCTCATCCTTCGGACCGACATATGAAGAAAGAAACTATATCTTCTGCTCAGGGCTGAACTATTACAATAAATCGAATCTCAACCCCCGAACCCTTAAACCCTTCAACCCTTTAACCGGCAAC
>WFVK01000068.1 GCA_015491705.1 Nitrospirota bacterium
CTCTCAAGAGGGGAAGGTCCTCCTCATCCTTCGGACCGACATATGAAGAAAGAAACTATATCTTCTGCTCAGGGCTGAACTATTACAATAAATCGAATTTTAACCCTTTAACCCCTCAACCCCTGAAACCTTAACAGGGTTTTACGCCGGGCTCTCCAGCCGGTTTATGCAACGTTATGTTCGGCCTCACAACCTGTTGCTGACTTCCCTGATCTTGCGGAGCTTTTCAATCGCCGCCCCTGTGTCTATGGCTGCCGCCGCCCTCCCGGCGGCTTCTTTCAGGTCATGGGCGCGGCCGCCGGCTATCAGCGCGGCCGCCGCATTCATGATGACAATGTCCCTCTTCGGGCCTTTTTCGCCTTCAAGTATATTCATCGTTATTTTTGCGTTCTCCCCGGCATCGCCGCCTGCGAGGTCTTCTTTGCGGGCCCTGGGCAGGCCTGTGTCCTCAGGGCTTATGTAATAGGTCCTGACCGAGCCGTCTTTCAGCTCGGATATTTTCGTCCTGTCCGTACTGGTTATCTCATCAAGGCCGTCCTCTCCGTGGACAATGAATGCATGCCTGACACCGAGGTTTGCAAGCACCTCCGCCATGGGCGCTGTGAGTTCATCACTGAAGACCCCGAGGACCTGCCTTTCCGCTCCCGCAGGGTTTGTCAGCGGGCCGAGTATGTTGAATATGGTCCTTATGCCCATTTCTCTTCTGGGGCCTGTGGCGTATTTCATCGCGGGATGAAACAGGGGCGCAAACATGAACCCGAACCCGGTCTCTTCAAGACATTTCTCGACCTTCAGGGGGTCGAGGTCTATTTTTATACCGAGCGCCTCCAGCACATCAGCGCTCCCGCAACTGCTTGACACCGACCGGTTGCCGTGCTTTGCAACCGGCACCCCGCAGGCTGCCACGACTATGGCGGATGTAGTTGATATATTGAATGTACGGGACATGTCCCCGCCTGTGCCGCATGTATCGACCGTGTCCGCAGGCGCCTTTATGCGGGTCACCTTTTCCCTCATCACCCTGGCGGCGCCGGTGATCTCCGCAACGGTTTCACCCTTCATCCTGAGCGCGGTGAGAAAACACGCTATCTGGGCATCTGTCGCCCGGCCTTCCATTATATCCCTCATGGCTTCAGCCATCTGTTCCTCTGAGAGATCCCTCCTGTCTGTTAAAAGATTGACAGCCTCTTTAATCATTGCCCCTCCCTGTCCGCCTGCCCGGTCAGGCCGGCCGCCGGACTGAAAGAAACCTCCACCCTCGCCGGACGGAAGACTATTTTATGTATCTGTATTTAATATTTTTCATTTTGGGGAAAAGTGTATCGAAGTCGAAATTCTTCTTCCATCTCCATATAAGGGAATAGCTCCGCAGACTCTTGAAGTCCGGAATACTGTTGATTGCATCAAGGAGCATGTGCTGGGTGAGTCCTATGAGCGTGCCCGTTATCCATGGGTTCCAGTCCGAAAGCCATGCCGCTGCACCCCACACGACAAGCCATTCCCATCCGTGCCATATCAGTATAACCTTGTTGAACCGGCACTCGTGGCATATGCGGAAAAAATTTTTTATTCTAAAAGGCCTGCCGTTCTCCCTCAGGTAGTCGATAATGTGGTCCAGGTCGATGAATATGCCCGCAATAAATGAAGACACGGCCAGTCCCCATGATTTGAATATCATGTAGAGAATACCGGAAATCGTTACTGTTGCAACTGCATGGTATGGAAGTTTCATCCTGTCACCTCTTGATAAAACATTGCTTGGCGCATTCAAGCTTTTTATTTTAACATATTCACCGCTATTCACTGTTTCCCGGCCTCTGTTTCGCGATTTCATGGGCAAAAACGGCAAAGGCCATCGCAACATTGAAGGATATCCGGGCGCCCGCCATGGGAAGGCTGATCTTCATGTCAAGGTGTTTCCGTATGCCGGGGCGGATTCCCCTGCCTTCCGCTCCAAGAACGAGGCAGAGGGGAAAGGGAAGAGAGACCCTGTTTATGTCCTCTCCGCCCTCCACAACGGCGCCCGCGGCCCAGTAACCGGCCTTCCCCGCCTTTATCAGGGCGGTGGACAGATTTGTGACCATGGATACGGGTGTATAGTTTTCCCCGCCGGAAGCCACGTGCAGCACCGTCTCATTGACGTTACACGAGCCATGCTGCGGGATCACGACCGCAAGGTTGCCGAAACAGGCGGCGATCCGTATGATGGAGCCTAAATTATGGGGGTCGTTCAGGCCGTCAAGGAATACCAGCGACATGCGCTTTTTTGCGGAGCTGTTTATTAATTCCTCAAAAGCCGTGTACTGAAATTTCCTCACCTCGGCTACAATCCCCTGCAGGCGGTCGGCGCGTTTAATCCTGAGCAGTTCTTTTTCGCTGACGCTCGTGACGGGGATTCCCGCGGATTTTATCAGCTTCATAATGTGAGGGGCATTGAAATTATCCTGGACATATATCTTGCGGATACTGCCGGGGGCGGCCCTCAGCCGCTCCAGCACGGAATTCTTCCCATAAAGATACATTGAATTTTTAGCCAAGTCCTCTCCTCCGTCTGTACAAGGTTAAGGTTAAGATTATCATATCGGCATTGAATTGTGTAAAATATCATCTGTCATGCCGGTACAGAGCATCAGCGTCAACAGCATACTTGCTGAAAACAGCCGTTTCTCCACGGCCGGCTTCCTCTTTACAGACACCGGCAATGCCTGTGCCGGGGGGTCGTTTGAGCGCCTGGGTATACTGCAGCCGGTGATCCTGTACAGGGATGCAGGCGGGGAGTTGCACCTTGTCGACGGCAGAAAGCGGATTGATTATGCAAGACGCAGGCGCATGAATGCAGTCAGCGCCGTGGTGCTTGAGGAAAGGACACCTGTAACGGATATCATCACACTGATCCTGTGCGACAGGAACGCTGAAATCGTATCGAGCATCATAAACAGAATCCTGTTTATCTGTTTTGCCCGGTTCTCAGGCGCCCCGGAATCCTGGATACTTGATTCGCTGTGCATGCGGTTCGGCCTAAGGCCCCATAATGATTTCCTCGGGGATTGCAGCCGGATAAACAGGCTGCCCGAGGAATTAAAGCGCTTCTGCCACGAAAAACGGCTTTCCCTGAAGCACATAATCAATCTCACCCGCTATCCCGAGGATATCCTGCGGCAACTCATGGAATGGAAAACCGGACTGGCCCTGACCGCCTCGACCCTTGATGAGACGGCCTCGAACCTGCACGATTATCTGAGGGCCAATGACAAAACACTGAATGACTTCATATCAGAGCCTGCGGTGCAGGAAGTGATGCAGTCGGATTTAAGCCCCCGTGACAAGACCGCCGGGCTCAGGCGGCTCATACATATGAAACGATTCCCCGTGCTTACCGAAACAAACGGAAGGATACAGGAAACGGTCAGGAGACTGAACCTGCCAGAGGGCATATCCGTCAACTGGGACACGACACTTGAAAACAGAAATGTAAACCTGAGCATTGACATCAATGACGTGAAAAAGTGGCAGCCGCTCATGAAGACCCTGTCAACCGGAAAAGTCAAAAAGGCGGTTGAATCGATACTGGAGGAGCTCTAACAGCTCCCCCGCCGCGGGCCGGGGTTTTATGCATAAGGTAAACTACAGGGACGGCAAGAAAGAGATCGGGATCATACCCAAGAAGGGTGAGGCAATGGGTACGTGCGCCACGTTCAGCAGGAGATATGTGTGCTGCCGCGTACACGTGCTTAAGTCCGTGCACAATTGCCCGTTTGAATGCTCTTACTGCTTTCTTCAGCACTACCTGACCGACGGCATGACAAAGGCCGTGGATGACACGGCCACCCTTATGCAGGAGGTGAAAGAAAAGATTTCCGGTCAGCCCCGCAGGCTCTTCCGCATCGGCACGTGGGAACTCGGCGACAGCCTGGCGCTCGAGGAGAAAACAGGGCAGGCCGCAGGGCTTGTGAGGGAATTCGCCCGGCTGGGCAATGCCGTCCTGGAGCTGAAGACAAAATCCGACTGCGTGGAGCCCATACTGGGGCTTGACCACGGGGGTAAGACCGTTGTCTCCTGGTCACTGAATACAGAGCATGTAATCGGGACCGAGGAACACCTCACCCCTCCGCTCGGCAGGAGACTTGAGGCAATGAGCCGCACAGCGGCGGCAGGCTATCTTATCGGCCTGCACTTTGATCCCATGATACTCTATGATGGATGGGAGCAGGGATATGAAG
>WFVK01000069.1 GCA_015491705.1 Nitrospirota bacterium
CATAAAACCATCGCCGGCGGCCCTTCCGACCGCTTATGATGTATTGAAACTTTTTCTCAGTTCCGTCTTTTTTATCTTGCCAGTGGCCGTCTTTGGAAACCGGTCGACAAAGACCATTCTCCTGGGCATCTTGAACCGGGCGATATGCCCTTTCAGGTAATCCCTTATCTCGTTTTCACTTACCGCGGCATTATCCGCCTTTTTCAGAAACAGTACCGGTATCTCCGAGCCCCTGCCGTCCGGTATCCCGACCATTGCGCATTCTTCGATCCGCGGGTCTTTTATTACAATGTCTTCCACCTGTTTCGGATATACGTTCATCCCGTCGATGATAATAAGATCCTTTTTCCTGTCCACAATGTATATGTAACCGTCTTCATCAATTTTCGCCATGTCGCCGGTATAGAGCCATCCATCCTTCAGTACCCCGGCTGTCTCCTCTTCCCTGTTGAAATACCCCTTCATTACGTTGGGTCCCTTCACGATAAGCTCCCCTATCTCCCCCGCCGGTATCCGCTTCCCGTCTTCTCCGATGACCGCCACCTCGATCCCCGGAAGGGGCGGCCCAACGGAACCGGGTTTCCTCACGCCGTTAAGGGGATTCACCGACACCACAGGCGATGTCTCGGTGAGCCCGTAGCCCTCAAGCAGCGGCACCTTGAAGCGTTCCTCAAATGCGCGGATTGTATCCGCGGGCAGGGCAGCCGCGCCTGATATGCACGCGCGGATGTTCATCAGAAACTTCAGCAGGTATTTTGCAAAAAACGGCAGTCTCTTTTTCGAGAGTATATTATAGACTGTCGGCACGCCGACAAACAATGTTATCCTGTCCCTGAAGATGGCGTTTATCAATCTTGAAAACGGCTTGACCGACTCCAGCAGTACAATGCATGCCCCCGCGCATACCGGCAGAATAACACACACGGTCAGGCTGAAGGAATGAAACAGCGGCAGAAACAGCAGCACCCTGTCTCTGTGCGACACCTGTATAACCTTCATGCATGCCTCTGCATTCGAGATGAGGTTTTTATGGCTGAGCATGGCCCCCTTGGGGAACCCGGTTGTCCCGGACGTGTACAGCAGCACCGCGGTGTCCCCGCTGTCCCCCCTGTAAGCCGCGTAATCCTGCCCCGGTATTTCCTCAAAACGCACTGTTTTCAAACCGGGGATACTGTCCCTTATTTTTTCCGCGTGCCGGGAAAACCCCTTGCCGTAAACGAGTATCCTGCAGTTGCAGTCATTCAATATATAGGATATCTCCCCGGGGGTCAGAAAGCTGTTTACAGGTACTGCGATGCCGCCCGCCCTCAGTATTGCAAAGAAAGAGATAACATACTCGGGGCAGTTCTCCATCAATATCGCCGCCCTGTCCGTATTGTTCAGCCCGAGCGCCCTGAGACCGCCTGCGGCAAGACCGGCAAGCCTGTCCATCTCGGAAAACGAAAGCCTCCGGTTTTCAAACTTTATATAGACGTTCCGTGAATACTGCCTTGCGCGAGCCGTTAACAATTCGCTGAGTGTCAAGAATTTCACTCCTCCGGGTTTTACTCAATGACTGATTACTGATGCAGCCGGCTGTTTTCTTCAATTCAGTATTTTTTACTCTAAGGGATGTCCATGTTTTTGTCAATAAACTTTAATGTTGCATAAAGGGGCAGGCGTTTCCCGTAGAACCATGGCGGGTCAGGTATAAGCAGCATGAAATTTTGTATACTATAAGCCTGAATATTCTCAAACCCCCGTTGGGATTTCTCAACAGGAAAATGTGCCATGAACCTGAAGCTCTATCTGAAGGAAAAAAAAGAGGCGGTTGACGGGTTCCTGAGGGACTATATCGCATCCAGGAAAAACCGCAGGGCTTGTCCCGCTGACCTGTGCGATGCAATGGGTTATGCCCTGATGGCCGGCGGCAAGAGGATAAGGCCGATCCTGTCCATTGCCGCCCATGAGGCGGTTGGAGGGACATCGGACAGTATCCTGCCTGTTGCATCATCCCTTGAGCTGATACATACATACTCACTGATACACGACGACCTCCCCGCCATGGACAACGACGACTTCAGGCGGAACAAGCCGACAACGCACAGGGTATTCGGAGAGGCCGCCGCCATACTTGCAGGTGACGCCCTGCTCACCGATGCATTTAATATCATTTCACATGCAGAGGCGCCCGCCGGCATACTGATAAACGTGATCAGGGAACTCAGCCATGCCTGCGGCCCCGAAGGCCTTGTGGGCGGCCAGAGCCTGGACCTGGTCCTTGAGGGCACAAAGGCGGCAAAAAGTGATGTGGAGTACATCCACACACACAAGACAGGGGCCCTCATAAGGGCCTCCGTGCGCATCGGCGCGCTGATGGCGGACACATCGCCGGCCGGGCTCGCTTGTCTGACGGAATACGGCGAAAAGATAGGCCTTGCATTTCAGATTATCGACGATATCCTTGATGTGACAGGTACAATTGAGGAGCTGGGAAAATCAACGGGGGCGGATGATGCGAGGGGGAAAAACACCTATCCGTCTGCATTCGGATTAAAGGAATCCCGGGAGATTGCCGAAAGGCTTGTAAATGACGCTGTCAGGGCGGTGGAGAATTTGAATAAAAAAGCCGAGCCCCTTTCAGAGATTGCAAGGTATATTCTGTCCAGGCGCAATTAGGCAGGCGCTCTCTGAGCCCTTCCATGTAATGAGGCATCTTGGTTATAATAATTTCAATGTTGCATAAACGGGCAGCGATGGTTTAATGCAATTGTAAGGCAACCCGTCCGAAAATTTAATACAGGCGCAGGGTATTCAGAATGCTTATAGAAAATATAAACGGTCCGCAGGACCTTAAAAAGCTTTCGATTCCCCGGTTAAAGGAGCTTGCAGGGGAATTGAGGGAGATAATCATTGAAACGGTTGCAACCAACGGGGGCCATCTTGCCTCCAATCTCGGGAGCGTGGATCTCACCGTTGCCCTGCATTATGTCTTTAACTCCCCTGCGGACAAAATCATATGGGATGTCGGCCACCAGGCATACGCGCACAAGCTGCTCACCGGCAGGTACGGGGCGTTTTCAGGCATCAGGCAGTACGGCGGTATATCGGGTTTCCCGAAGATTTCGGAGAGCCCTCACGACGCCTTCGGCACGGGCCACAGCTCAACGTCCATCTCCGCGGCCCTCGGCATACTCGCAGCGAGGGACCTGAACAGGGAAAAATTCAAGGTCATAGCTGTCATAGGAGACGGGGCCATGACTGCAGGCCTTGCATTTGAGGGCCTGAACCACGCAGGGCATTTAAAGAAAGACCTTATTGTAATACTCAATGACAACGAGATGTCAATCTCTCCCAACGTCGGCGCGCTTTCCGCATATCTGCGCAGGATGATGATGGGTGATCTGTATACAAAATTCAAGAAAGAGACAAAGCTCTTCCTCGAGCGTCTTCCCGCTGTGGGAGAGCCTGTCCTGAAGATAGCCCAGAAAGCAGAGGACACCGTCAAGGGCCTTGTTGTCCCCGGGCTGCTGTTTGAGGAGCTTGGGTTTGAATATGTAGGCCCTGTGGACGGCCACAGGATCGAATCTCTCATAGAGACAGTCAATACATTCAAGGACTTTCCCGGGCCGGTGCTGATCCATACGATCACACAGAAGGGCAAAGGCTATAAACCCGCGGAGCAGAATCCCGGAATATTCCATGGAATCGGGCCGTTTAATATAGAGACAGGCGAGCAGATCCCGTCCTCCAGAAAGTCCTACAGCGAGATATTCGGCAACTGTCTCACCGAGCTTGCAAAATACGACGAGCGGATAATCGCCATAACAGCGGCGATGACGGAAGGCACGGGCCTTTCCGAATTCGTGAGGAGTTTCCCAAAGAGATTTTATGATGTAGGAATTGCAGAGGGTCATGCGGTCACCTTTGCCGCAGGGCTTGCCACACAGGGGCTGAGACCGGTGGTGGCGATCTATTCAACATTCCTGCAGAGGTCTTACGATGAGATAGTGCATGACGTATGCCTGCAGAACCTGCCCGTGGTGTTTGCGATCGACAGAGGCGGAATAGTCGGGGATGACGGGCCTACACACCACGGGGCCTTTGACCTTTCCTACCTGAGGCACATTCCCAACCTTGTGGTCATGGCCCCAAAGGACGGATACGAACTCAGATGCATGCTCAGGACGGCCCTCTCCCTTGAAGGGCCGTCGGCAATAAGGTACCCGAGGGGCTCGGTTGAAGGCTCACAGGAAGAGGGTGAGACAGAGGAGATACCCATTGGCAGGGCCGAGGTCCTGAGACAGGGGAAAGACGTGCTCATCGCAGCCATCGGTAATACCGTCAATCCCGCGGTGGATGCTTCACGCCTCCTCGATGAAGCCGGGGTCAGCGCATGCGTAATCAATGCAAGATTTGTAAAGCCCCTTGATACGGACCTGATCCTAAGACATGCAATGGAGACAGGGCATGTCCTCACAGTGGAGGAAAACACCGTTCTGGGCGGTTTCGGCAGCGCCGTGCTTGAGGAGCTTGCGGCATCCGGCGCCGAGGGGGTGAAAGTAAAGACCCTCGGCCTTCCGGACAGGTTCATAGAGCACGGCCCCCAGGGGGTATTGAGAAAGATGCACGGCCTGGATGCCGAAGGGATCGCGAGAGAGACACTCGCCCTGATAAAGAAATCCGCAGGTTACCACAGAGTTCAATAGAACGGTTGCGGCTCCCCCCCCATATCTCCCCAATGAATGCGCCTGCACCTGTCCGGCCGGAACAGCGGTACCGCAAACCGCCGCCTGAATGTTTTTTACATATCTGTTGACCCAAAATCCCTTGACCGGTTGCCTTTTCCATAATACAATATCTCATTAGTTGAGGTTGAAACAGTGATTCACGGACTCGGACTATAACTGAGGTCCTGATTTAGGCGGGCGGTGCAGTAACCCGCGGCTTGAGCGCCGCGCGTTACATTAGCTGCAAAAAATGCATATAAGCATTGTGCCTTGCACGCAAAAAACAGTTATGTAACTGGAAGGACGGCGCTGTGGAAAAAGTGCCCGGCCTGTCAGCCAAACAAACCCCATTCTTTCCCAGACCAGTGGGGCGCTGAAAATATAAGATTCCGGCGCACCCCGACCGGCCGGGAGGTTGACCTTATTATTGATGGAAAGATTGCCTGCGAGGTCAAGTTTAATGTGGATAATTTCAGACCCTCAAAATACAGGGCTTTCAGGTACCGTTACAGTCATATAAAATTTAATCTGGTTTTGGAAAGGGAGAGAGCAAGCCTGCCATAAGAAATAGCGCTGGATTTATGC
>WFVK01000070.1 GCA_015491705.1 Nitrospirota bacterium
CCATAGAGGCTGCGAGGAGCAGGGGATTGAAAATTGTCGCGGTGGTGATAAATCATGCCGTCAAAGCCCGCAAGGGGCCGGCGGAAAGGACAAATCCCGGAGTTATTGCAGGGCTTGGAAGGGTGGAGGTGGCCGGTATTGTGCCGCATTGCGGAGATCCCGGCACTCCGCGCATGATGAAGATATTCAGCGGTATCGCGGACAAGATACTGTCAGGGATTGCGAGTAATTCCTGACGTTGCATAAACCGGCGGGCTCTCCCGCGCGTAAACGGTGGTTTTTTGCAACTGTAAGGCAGCCCCTGTTTCAGGGGTTCAGTGGTTCGGGGAGGTATAAAATATTGTCATGATTATCTCTGTTATAGGAGCCGGCTCCTGCGGTAAGGAGATATACGAACTGGCCAGGGAGACGGGCAGGCTTATCGCCGCCGGCGGCTGCACACTTGTCACCGGCGGTCTCGGAGGCGTCATGGAGGCTGCATCCAGGGGGGCCAAGGAGGCCGGTGGGATAACCGTGGGTATACTTCCGGGCTTCAGCAAAGGGGATGCAAATGAGTATGTTCAGATACCTGTTGTCACCGGGATGAGCCATGCGAGAAATGTTATAGTAGTCCGGTCGGCTGATGCGGTGATAGCGATTGCAGGCGAATACGGAACGCTTTCGGAAATAGCAATCGCCCTGAAGCTCGGCAGGCCGGTTGTGGGGATCAGAACGTGGGATAATATTGAAGGCGTGATAAGGGCGGATTCCCCGGCAGAGGCCGTGCGGAAGGTCATGGAACTTGTTTCAGGCTGAATAGGCATAGTCATTGTAGGCCATTAACGTCAGTATGGTGGATATCCTGACGCGCCTGTCAAATATCCTCGGCAGTATCTTCAGAATGAATTTGGACCTCTGCAGATTGGGCGAGAAGAGGAGGGTGAGGAGCCGGGCGGCAAAGAGGAGGCGGTACCTGAACTTTATGGGGTCTGTCTTGTTGGAATGCCTCCAGAAGTCGATGTCCCAGTAGTGCCTGAGTTTCTTATATATGGAATCGAATGAATAAACCGCCCTGATGACCCTTTTGTATCCGTTCAGCAAATCCTCCGGGGTCATAAGGGAAGGGGTGAAGACGACGTTTTTGGCGTCGTACCTGCTCCAGTCCCTGTGAATAATCCGCCCCTCTTCCTCAAGGCGCCTGAACAGCCTGGTGCCGGGAAACGGCGTGAGAATGTTGATCAGGGGCATTAACAGGCGGGTCCTGTCGATGAACCCGATAAGTTCCTCGAATGAAGACTGCGTATCAAAATCGTACCCCAGTATGAACGAGCTGTGGACCAGTATGCCGTGGGATTGTATCCTGCTTATCGCCTCTGCATAGTCATGCCTCTGGTTGACTCCCTTGTTCATGCGGGAGAGGTTGTTTCCCGAGACGGACTCAAATCCGATCAGGATGGCGCCGCACCCGCTTTCTTTCATCAATCCGAGAAGTTCCTCGTCCCGGGCTATGTTTATCGATGCCTGGCATGACCAGTTGAGGTTGTATTTCTTTAATGCTGAAAAGAGCTCGCGGGCGAATCTCCTGTTTGCAATGATGTTGTCGTCTGCAAAGAAGATGGATTTCTTCTTGTACCCTGAACTCGTGCCCGCAATCTCCTCGATCTCTTTAATGACCTGGGCGACTGTCTTGTTGCGGATCTTCTGTCCGTCATAGGCGTAAACCGAGCAGAATTCGCATTTGAAAGGACAGCCCTTTGTAGTCTGGACAATATCGGCGAAGTATCTGTCTTTCGAGAGGGACGACCTGCCCGGCACGGGAAATGCGGTTAAATCAGCGGTTCCTGCCGCGCTGTAAATCCTCTTCAGTCTGCCCTGCCCGGCATCCCGCAGCAGGACGGGCCAGACCTTCTCAGCCTCGCCCTTCAGAACCGCGTCACTGTAGCGGAGGGCCTCGTCAGTGCACATGGAGGGGTGAATTCCGCCCAGGACCGTCTTTACGCCCCTGCGGCGGAAGTTCTCTGATATGGTGTAGGCCCTGTTTGCAAACATGGTTCTGACGCTGATGCCTGCCAGGTCCGCATCCCAGTCGTAATCAATGTCCTCTATGTTTTCATCAAAGACCCTGATCTCATGCCCCGGTGGGGTCAGAGACACAAGGACCGGTATGGCCAGGAGATAGGAAAAATATCGCCTGGAAAACAGAAACTTCGAGAAAAATCCGTAATCGTAAAAGCTCTTCTCAATACCGGCGCTGTTTCTGGGAATCACCAGGGCTATTTTCATGCATGAACCTATTTGCCGGACCTCTTTTGCAGGTACTTGAAGAAGTCACCCTTTGTGGACAGGATCAGCCAGTCCTTGTCGGACAATGTCGTAAGATAGGTCTCCATGGTCTTCAGAAATGCGTAGAATTCCCGCGACTCCCTGCTCTGGTTGTAGGCGGCGGCATAGATAGCGGTTGCCTCGGCATCGGCCTTGCCGATGATCTCCTGGGCGGTCCTGTATGCCTCGGACTGGATCTTCTTCAGCTCGCGTTCTTTATTGCCCAGTATCTTGGAGGCCTCGCCCTGTCCTTCGGAGCGGAATTTGTCCGCTATCCTCTTACGCTCTGTTATCATGCGCTCGAATATCTTCTTCTGGACCTCTTCCACGTAATTAATCCTCTTCAGCCTCAGGTCGAGCAGCTCTATGCCGAGCTCAAGGGTGCGGGGTGCGGCGGCTTCAATGATGGACCGTGTTATTTTTTCCCGGCCGACCTTGATCTTGGCCAGGCTCCCCGGCACCTCGCCGGCAGTCAGCGCCTCGCTGCTCTGGTATTCCCTGTTTGTGGAGCGGACTATCTCGACCAGCAGGTTCTTGGCGATTGCATTGCGGGTCTCGCCGTCCAGTATGTCATCCAGACGGGACTGGGCGCGGCGCTCGTTCTGCACCCTCTGGAAGAACAGGAGGGGATCCTTTATCCGCCAGCGGGCATAGGTGTCCACCCAGATGAACCTCTTGTCCTTTGTGGGAATCTGGTTGGGGTCCCCGTCCCATGCGAGAAATCTCTTGTCAAAGAAATTGGCCTGCTGGATAAGCGGTACCTTGAAGTGAAGGCCAGGTGTTACGATCGGCTTGCCCACCGGTTTGCCGAACTGTGTAATGATGACCTGCTCCGTCTCATCCACGATAAAGGCGGAAGACGCAACGGCAATCACAACGAGCAGGATAATAATGGCGATTATTACAGGTTTCTGGTTTTTCATTTTTTACCTCCGCTGTCAAGCTGGAATAACGGCAGTATGCCCGTGGCTTTCTCGTCGGTAATCAGCTTTCTTCCGACCTGCTGCATGACCTTGTTCATTGTCTCAAGGTAGATGCGCTGCAGTGTGACATCTTTTGCCTTCAGATACTCCTTGAACACGGAATCGAATTTCGCCGCCTCGCCGCGCGCGTTGTTGATCCTCTCCAGCGCA
Organism: Nitrospirota bacterium; assembly: GCA_015491705.1. GTDB lineage: Bacteria > Nitrospirota > Thermodesulfovibrionia > UBA6902 > UBA6902 > JAADFS01. The sequence continues at coordinate 3,435 of WFVK01000070.1, forward strand.
TATCCCCTCGCTTTCTCTATGGTCCTCTCAGCCTCGCCCCGGGCCTTGGGGATTACCTTGTTGTATTCCGACAGGGCCTGGTTGATCAGTTTCTCGCGTTCCTGCTGCGCCTCGTTGACTTCGTTGAACGCGGGCTTTACGGGCTCGGGGGGATTGACATCCTGCAGCACCACCTGATCCACCTTGATCCCCAGTTCATACTGGTCGCAGAGTTCCTGGAGTTTTACAGCCACCGTGCTGGCGACTTCCTGGCGGCCCACGGTCAGCACCTCGTCAACCGTCCGGTCTCCGACAACGGCGCGCATGACCGCTTCGTTTATGTCGCGGAAGGTCTGTTTGGGATTTATCACGCGGAACAGGTATTTGTAAGGGTCATCGATACGGTACTGCACAATCCATTCCACCTCCGCGGCATTCAGATCGCCTGTCAGCATTAACGACTCCTCCTGGTATGTTGTGGTGGAGTACTGTGTCCTTATACCCGGAGCAGATGTCCTGAATCCGAATTCAAGTTTTTGCTGTCTCTCAACCGGCACCTTGTAGACCTGTTCGATCCCTAACGGCAGCTTGAAGTTCAGCCCCGGATTGGCCGTGCGGGTATACTTCCCGAAGCGCAGCACGACGCCGACCTCTTCCGGCTCTATGGTAAACCAGGAAGAAAAAACAAGCCCTGTGACAAAGATTGCGGCTACAGCCCACGCAACGGCTTTCATATTGATGCTCGGCATTTTGAAGTCTTTAAAATCAAATGGCTCTCTCTCGTCCATAAGATCACCTCCTTGTTTAGATAACTGAAATAGTAATCAAAACTCATATAAATTACAACCTGTGGTTTTGCCGTCCGCCGTCCGGGCGGCAAAACCAGTGAGAGGTCAGGCTCCGCTGCCACGCTACCGGTATTTTTATGCCGCTGTATGGCAGGCTGCTGAATGGGGGAAGGGGGAAAGGATTATAAAAATTTATCCTTGACAATGAAGAGGGGTTTTTTTCTTATTTCATCATATATTC
>WFVK01000071.1 GCA_015491705.1 Nitrospirota bacterium
AAGGCCCGTTTGCGCTGCTGGATAAGTACCATGACATCCGGTTCATGCTTCTGGGCGGGACCGAGATAGGCCCAAATGCGCTCCTGAGATTCTATGTACTGCATGTCATTGTGCTGCCCATATCGGCCGCCGTGCTGGCTGGCGTCCATTTCTGGAGGATAAGGAAAGATGGGGGAATATCAGGACCGTTATGAAAGGCAGGACATGACATTCAATATTCAAGACAGGAAAAAGGAGAGGGATTTCAGGATGGAAAAAAGACAGGAGAAAGAGATGTTCGTCTGGCCCGACCTCGTGGTAATGGAGTTTCTGACCGCGGTTGTGCTGACAATAATCCTGATTGTGTGGGCAGTGCTTGTCAATGCGCCGTTGCTGGAGGTGGCCAATCCCGGAATCTCTGAAAACCCCTCAAAGGCCCCGTGGTACTTTGTGGGCCTGCAGGAGCTGCTGGTCTACTTTGACCCCTGGATAGCAGGGGTGATGATCCCGTCCATTATAGTAATCTGCCTGATTATGATTCCGTATGTGGACATCAACCCGGGGGGAAGCGGCAGGTACACGTTCTCCCTCAGGAAGTTCGCCCTGATAAATTTCAACATAGGCTTTCTCATGTGGCTGGCCCTCATCCTGACAGGGTATTTTCTCAGGGGCCCTGACTGGCAGTTGTACTGGCCGTGGGAATCATGGACAGCGGTTAAAAAAGTGGAAGGGAGTCTCTGGAGCCCTGATCCTCTAACTGGCCTGGCGGGACTGGTGCTCTATTTCGGCCTCGGAATGATAATACCCCGCCTTGTAAGTCCGAATTTTTACAGGAAGTGCGGCCTGATCAGGTACACGATTGTAATGCTCTCGATACTCCTGATGTACTTTGTACCCGTAAAGATATTTCTGAGGCTGGCCTTCAATATCAGATATGTCCTCGTAACCCCTTGGTTTAACATATGAAATTGAGGACTGTCCATCTGATATCCATTGCCGTATTATGCCCGCTCCTGCTCGCAGTGACCCTGTGGGCCCTGTATACCGAGTATGACAGGCCCTGGATGCACTACGGCAGGGAGTTCGGGGAGATTGAGTATAAGCTCACCGGCAACGCCGCTGTGCGGTCCGGGGATGTGAAAATCCGCCAGTTGTGGCTGCGGCAGCTCGGCATAACAGACCGCTGCATGACATGCCACAGGGGCGCGGACAGGCCGCGCTTCATCCGGCAGGCGCAGCCGTTCAGGACCCATTCCGGAGACTATCTTGAAAAACATCCTGTTGAGAGGTTCGGGTGTGTTGTCTGCCATGAAGGACAGGGCCCGGCACTGACGGTTGAGGCCGCCCATGGGGTGGAGAAGAACTGGTCATGGCCCCTCCTGCGCGGCAAATTTGCCGAGGCCCGGTGCAGCAGGTGTCATTTTATGAGCCCGGCGCTCCCCCTGGGCACGGAACTGCCGGGCGCCGCTGAATTCAGCTACGGATGGAGGCTTTTCAGGGAATACAACTGTATCGGGTGCCATAAGCTCAGCGGCTACAGGAGGCCGGAGCATATCGGGCCCCCGCTTACGTCCATAGGCGGCAAGGTCAGAAAAAGCTGGCTTATACGGTGGCTTAAAGACCCCCGTGCCTGCCTCCCCGGAACAAAAATGCCGGCATTCAGGCTCAGCGATGAAGAAGCCGGGTATATTGCCGATTATCTTATGGCGGGCGGCGGCACAACACGGCAGGCACCTGCGCAGGCCGGGGATGTCCCGGATAAAACGACCGCAACAGGGGCGGTAGTGCGGCGCGGCGCCTTCCTGCTTGGTTCCCTCGGATGCACGGGCTGCCACGCCGTAAACGGCAGGGGCGGCACCTTTGCACCGGACCTGTCGGATACAGGCGGCAAGCTGAGGCCCGGATGGCTCCTAAAGTGGCTTAAAAGGCCGCGGGCGGTCAATCCCGCTGCCCGCATGCCGGACCTTATGCTCACCCGCAGAGAGGTTCAGGCCCTGTCTGCCTATCTTATGAGCCTGAAACGCCCCGGTTCAGGCACTGCGTCCCCTGTCGCCGGGCCGGGGAACGGGGAAAAGGCCACGCGGGGAAACATTGAAAAAGGCAGAAGGCTGGTCAGGGACCTTGGGTGCAGGGGCTGCCACGAAATCGGCGGTCTCCGTTTTCAGTACATCGCCCCGCCCCTTGACAACATAGGGGATAAAAGGACGGATGAACTCTTTTTCGGCAATATAAGCGGCATTGAAAAGAACCTGATAACCTGGCTGAAGATAAAGGTTGAGGCCCCCGGGAGGTTTTCAACGGACAAGGTGAAGGCCGTAATGCCGGATTACGGGTTTAACGACAGGCAGGCACGCGCCCTTGTGACCTTTCTTCTGGGCATAGGGGACAGGCCCGTGCCCCCGCCGTACAGGAAAACGCTGCTTGCCCCCGGGAGTATTGAAATGAGGGGCAGGGCCGTCTTTGAGAAATATAACTGCACAGGCTGCCACAGGCTCGGGGGGAAAGGCGGCGGGATCGCGCCGGAACTGGACGGCGAGGCTGAAAAGGCCAGGCCAGAGTGGCTGTTTAATTTCCTGAAAAGGCCGCACAAGATAAGGCCCTCGCCCATTCTCATGGCAAGGATGCCGGATTTCGGCCTGCCGGACAGGGACGCGTCCACGATTGTCGAATACCTGTCTCATGTTGCAGGGGAACCCTTTCCCTTCGATTTTAAGCCGAAGCGGGAGATACGAGCGGAGGATGTAAGGGACGGAGAGAAGCTGTACAGGGAGGTCTTTGGATGCATTGCCTGCCATTCCCTGAACGGCTCCGGGGGGCAGATAGGGCCTGACCATACAGACCTCGCCAGCCGCCTGAAGAGACCTTGGGTTGAAAAGTGGCTTAACAATCCCCTGTCCGTCAGTCCCGGTGTCAGGATGCCGGTGTTTAAATTCAGGGACTGGGAATTCGAGGCACTGACGGATTACCTCATGACGCTCGGGCAGTACAGGTTTGTTGAAATCAAAAAAGCGGATTAAAAGGGCGTTCTCAACCCCGGTGTCCTGCTGAATTTGCCTTAATGCGGCATAAAGGGGCTCTCCCGCCTGCCGGTGATGGTTTTATGCAACTGCAAGGATTGTCCTGGTAATTGCATAAACCGGAATGTTCCACGTGGAACATCCTGAATGGAGGCGGCAGCCCTGCATTCCTTCGGGAGTGGCGGGGGAGGGAGCTTTTCACGTTTTTTTGAGGGGCCTTGTTTTGAATCCATCAGGTGTTTTATAATTAAGACCGGTGTGGTTGCAGCCTGACATTCCGTCGGACAGCCGAAGTGGTGGAACTTGGTAGACACGCACGGTTGAGGGCCGTGTGGGGCGACCCATGCGGGTTCAAATCCCGCCTTCGGCACCATTCTCTTCCCTGCCGGACTTATACGGTCACGCAGGGGTGCCTGCGCGTATTACAGGTGATAGAAATCCGCCAGACGCCTGACGGCCTTTAACCTCTCCGTATTGCCCAGCCTGGCCGCCTGTATCGCCTTTTTCATTACCTCGATGGTCCTGTCATAGGTTTTCCTGTCAACGGGGAAGGGTGTGCCGTCCTTGCCGCCGTGGGCAAAACTGTATCGCGCAGGATCAGAGTAGCTCGGCGGTTTCCCGTAAATCAGCTCCGATACAAGGCTCAGTGCCCTGATCGTCCTGGGGCCTACCCCCTGTATCGCTATCAGTGTCTCGAAATCCGCCGGCTGCCTCTCATAGGTCTTTATGAGGGTGCTCCTGATCCTGGCGGGGTTGATGTCGGCGCCTGTTATATTGTGCCGTCTAGCGAGCTCCAGGTTGCCGGCGGCCTTTATTTCCCGCAGAAGCCTGTCCGGATCCTTCTTCGCCAGCTCAACGGATACCCGCCTTGCGCCTTCACTGCCTGCGGCCACCATGTTCAGCGATGCCTGTCTCCTGTCACAGCATACGGCCTTGTGAGGCTCCACAACAAAGTCCTTTACATTATCCCCGAGCCAGTGGTACCTGCGGGCCGTCCCGTGTTGCGGGTTCATGCCCTGCTGCACCACCGCCCAGTGCATGTTTCTTGTAAAGAGAAACACATGATGATAGAGCTGATACCCGTCCTGTACCGCTGTGTTGTCCACCTTGGCCGAGAGCCTGCTGGCGTATACAAGCCGCCGGGGTTCAAAAGAGTGTTTTTCTCCGTATGATTCTATTTCAGCGGGTGTCTTTCTCGAGGTGGAGCCTTTTCCGCCGGCCATGAATATCCCTATGTCGCCTTCAAGCCCCCTGATTCCCTCCTTTGCAGCACCGAGCACGGTCGTTGTAAGTCCGCTGGAGTGCCAGTCAAAGCCGAGTACGCAACCGAATGCCTGGAACCAGAAGGGGTCCGAGAATCTCTTTAAGATTTCTTCGGGGCTGAACTCGGATGCAAGTGCCGTTAAAATCTCCCTGGCGAGCATGGACATCCGGCTGAAAAGCCAGCGCGGGGCCTTCCCGTAGTGAAGGGGCAGTGTTGCAACGCCTGTGCGGGGCATGGGTGTATTATATCAGAAAGCTTTCTTCCGCATCAGGGGCAGGGCCTTGCCCCTCCGCCTTCAGGATTGATACGAGATATGATGTAAATCATAATAATATTTTTTAATAGTGTTATAATAGGATTAAATGTATCTGTATAATGGCCGGTCTTTCCCTGAAAAAGGCGGCCTGAGGAAGGAGAAACATGATGAAAAGGGCAAGGATCATAAGTTTCACGGTGCTGGTTGCAGTGTTCACCATTGCAACTGCAACGCTTGCAATCGCGGGCAGCCAGCCGAAGTATCCCGTAAAGGGGAGGCACAAGGGCGGAGATATTACGCCGAAACAGGCATACCGGATGCTCAAAAAGGACCCCGAAAACACCTTCCTGGTGGATGTAAGAACCCGTTACGAATACCAGGATGTAGGCCATCCGGTAGGGGCATACAACATCCCCTGGCTGTTCAGCACCACCAGGGCCACAAAGAGGGGTTATGCAAAGGTGCTCAATAAAAATTTCTGCAGGGACCTGAAGGCCCGTTTCAACCCGGAGACCGACACCCTGTTGCTGTTGTGCCGCAGCGCTCAGAGGACGGTCGCGGCATCCACCGCGGCCGTGGATTGCGGATTCAGGGAGGACAGGGTGTTTAACGTGCTGGCCGGTTTCGAGGGCGACAAGGTCAGAGACAGGAACAGCCCTTACTACGGAAAGCGCAGGATTGCCGGGTGGCGTCTCGAGGGGCTGCCGTGGACATACAGGATGGATCCGAAATACATGTACCTGCCGGACCTGCAGAAGGAGTAGCGTCAGGGCCTGACGTTATGCAGGCGGAAGGGTCCCCCGTGTTGCTCCGGCAAACACGTTGCTATTAAAATCAACGTGTTATATTATAGAACCGTTAACAGTTCACCCCTCCTCCCCGCAGGGAGGAGGGGCTGAATCATTGCGGAAAGGAGATCATAATGCCGGAGATAAAGAGCCGGGAGGCCAGACCCATTCCCGGAGTTGAGTACTCGGAGATTCGCATTCCTGATGAGCACTACCTTGGAACCGGCGAATTTACGACCGTTATTGAGCCCAAGGCCATGTCCAGGATAAACCCCATAATCAGCAATGTCATGAACGAACCCTATTTCCTGTTGATAGTAAACATCAACCTCGGAATCGACCAGGTGACCGCCCTGCTCGGCAAGATGCACGACGAACCTCCTGTTTCCAGGAAGGTCTTTGCAATCCCCAAAGACATCAGGATAGAGGATGCCAATGATTTTACCGTGAGTTTCAGGGAATGGGAGATAACGGGAATGAGACTTAACGGGGACAACCTGCCGGTAGTGGAATAACTCCCCCTGAACTTACATGGGCGGTCTCCCGGAAACGATTTTTCCACGATGCATCGAGCGGGAAAATATTCCGCACGGCCTATTTTCTCTTCAGGGCCTCTTCAACCGTCTTTATGGCGCAGAACTCACCGCACATGCTGCATACCTGCGCCTCTGCCGGCGGGACCTCGGAGCGCCGGCTCTTAACCTCTTCAGGGTTGAGTGACAGCTCTATCTGGCCGTTCCAGTCAAGGGCCTTTCTCCTGCGGGCCATCTCCCTGTCGATATCAATGGCACCCCTGACACCCTTTGCAATATCAGCGGCGTGGGCCGCGATCTTTGATGCGATAACCCCCTCCCTGACATCTTCAATATTCGGGAGCCTGATATGTTCCGAGGGTGTGACATAGCAGAGAAAATCGGCACCGGCCGCCCCTCCGACAGCCCCTCCTATGGCAGCGGCAATATGGTCATAGCCCATGGCTATGTCCGTCACGAGGGGGCCGAGCACATAAAACGGAGCGCCCCTGCATATCTCTTTCTGCATCTTTATATTCAGCTCCACCTGGTCAAGCGGCACATGCCCCGGGCCTTCTATGATCACCTGCACCCCTGCCCCGAGCGCCCTGTCCCGTAATCTGCCAAGGGTTAAAAGCTCGTCTATCTGCGTCCTGTCCGTTGCATCGGCGAGACATCCGGGCCTGGCGCCGTCTCCGAGGCTCAGCGTCAGGTCATATCGTGCGGCTATCTCAAGAAGCCTGTCATAATATTCATAAAGGGGGTTTTCCCTGTCATTGTAGATCATCCATTCAACGAGAAACGCCCCCCCGCGGCTGACGATATCGAGTATCCTGCCGTCTTCCCTCAGCGTCTCTATGGTCTTTCTTGTGAGTCCGCAGTGGACGGTTATAAAATCAACCATGTCTTCGGCATGACCTTCGATTGCGCTGAACAGGTCATCAACGCTCATCTTTGCGATCGAGCCTTTTTCCTCGGCCGCCCTGGCCACTGCCTCGTAAATGGGCACCGTCCCGACCGCAATGGCGGACCTGCTGATCAGCATCTTCCTTATTTCTTTAATATGCCCGCCGGTTGAGAGGTCCATCACTGCATCTGCGCCGTATTTCACCAGCACATCAAGTTTTTCCATCTCTTCATCAAGCGATACCCTGTCCCTTGATGTCCCTATATTGGCGTTTATCTTTGTCCTGAGCCCCTTCCCTATGCCCAGGGGCTTTATGTCATGATGGATGTTCCTTGTAATGACCGTAAAGCCGGATGCGATGTCTGCGGAAAGCTGTTCCGGCCCGATGCCTTCCTCAGCCGCCACCTGCTTTACTTCGTCAGTGATCACGCCTTTTCTGGCAAGCTCGATCCTTGTATGCCGTAAGTTTCTGGTCATAATTTCTCCATTGATAAGATTGTTTCCTCCGCCTTTTTGCGGATATCTCCGGCTCCCAGTATCCCTGATATCATCGCCGCCCCCAGGGTGCCCGCCGCCTGTACTTCTTTTATTCTGCGGCCTCTTACCCCCCCGAT
>WFVK01000072.1 GCA_015491705.1 Nitrospirota bacterium
ATCCCGTTTGCATAGGCTGGTTGCCATGGGAGTCATAGAAAAATTCGGCCGGGGCCGGGGAACCGGATATATTCTCGGACGGCGTTTCTACAAAATGACAGGGCAAAAAGGGGCGTATACCCGGAAGAAAGGGCTGGACCGCGAGACGAACAAGGCTCTTCTTCTAAAACATATTAAAGAAAACAAGGATAGTGGCAGCAGGTTGAAGGAACTTATGCAGGTGCTTCCCGCTTTGACCATGCCTCAAGTGCAGACATTGCTTCGGGAACTCAAATCGGAAGGTAAAATTCATAAAACCGGAAAAACCAGGGGCGCATTATGGTATCCGAGTGAGGGTATTACATCGGAATAAACAGCCAAATGCAATATAGATTTAATTTAATATGCTTAACTTCCTGATAAAAAAGAGAATTTATTGCATCATTAAAAAGCAATTACAGCGCAATGTTACGAAATAAACAGGGAAAAAACAGATGACAAAACGCCGCAGGAAGCTGATTGAGGTGGCTCTGCCGCTGAAGGAAATCAACGAGCAATCGGCCCGTGAGAAATCCATCCGTCACGGGCATCCGTCCACCCTGCATTTGTGGTGGGCGCGGCGTCCGCTGCCTGCCGGGCGGTGCTTTTCGCCCAACTGGTGGACGATCCTTCCAGTGCCCCGGCGTATCAGCGGCCCCACGGCAGTGTTGATGAAGAACGGGCCGGCATCAAGCGGGCCGAACTCTTTCCCGCAACCCTTTGTAAAGATTACAATTTCAGAAAATTACCGCTCAGCTTTTCATAGGTCTTCTTCAGGTGCTCGGGCATGACCCTTGTCTCGGCGATGATCGGCATACTGTCCGTATCGCCCGTCCAGCGGGGAACGACATGCAGGTGCATGTGCGATTCCATGCCCGCGCCCGCCACCTTGCCGAAATTAAGCCCCATGTTGAACCCGTCCGGCGCCAGCACTTGCTTCAGGATTCCGACCGAATCTCTGAGGGTCCTGATAAGATCAAAGAGCATTTCATCGGAGAGACCGTCGAATGTCGGCGTATGAAAGTAAGGGACAACCATGAGGTGGCCGCTGTTGTAAGGGTAGCGGTTCAACAATACAAAGCAGTGTCTGCCCCTGTGCAATATCAGGTTTTTCTTGTCTTCCCGCCTGTTCCGCCCCCTGCTTTTGCCCTTTGATATATGACAGAACAGGCATCTGTCATGCTTGTTTTCATCAAGTATGTATTCCATTCTCCAGGGCGCCCACAGTCTCTTCATCTTTGCTCATCCTCCCTTCATTTTTTCCAGCACCTTCTGCATGTCATCCCATGTCAGCCATTTGTCCTTCGGATTTCTCAGCAGATACGCGGGATGGAATGTCGGCATTACGGGAATGCCCCTGTATTGCAGAAAATTTCCCCTGAGCCTGCTTATCGGGATGTCCGTCCCCAGCAGCGCATGTGCCGATACCTTGCCGAGACAGACGATTACACGTGGATTGATTATCTCTATCTGTTTCTCAACAAAAGGCAGGCATGCGGCTATCTCATCCTCTCTGGGATTTCTGTTGAGCGGCGGCCTGCATTTTATAATGTTTGCAATATAGACCTCCTCACGTTTCATGCCCATTTTCGCTATCAGTTTTGTGAGGAGTTTTCCCGCATCACCCACAAAGGGCCTTCCCTGAATATCCTCATCCCTGCCGGGGCCTTCACCGATAAACATCAGGCCGGCCTCAGGCGAGCCTTCACCGAAGACAATGTTTCTGCGTCCTTCCGAAAGCCTGCATCTCCGGCACTCCCCTGTCGCGGCCCTCAGGCTTCCCAGCTCTTCACCCCGGTCTTTTCCGGCATGTCCCCCCGCGGTCTCTTTCCCATGCGGCGGGTGTCCGCCTGCGGTGCTGATATTCCTTACGGGCAGGTATTCAAATCCGAGCTCGCTGTAGAATTCCATGGCCTTCCTGAGCTGTTCCTTTATCTCGTTCCTGTTATACATTATCCTTACAGCGGCATAAAATTACTGCTTGCAGGGCGGAAGAGCCCGGGGGTTTTTCGGCAGGCTCTCCCGCCCTATGCAGGCTTATTCCCCCCATTTGAGTTTGGTCCGTAATATGCGAAAATAATCCCTGCTGTGCAAAACAAGAAACCTTGCCTTGTAATCGGCTTTTTTGATTACAATCCTGTCCCGGACTGTCAGTGGGAATCCCTCCTGCCCGTCGATCGTCATGTATACATCGTCACCGCCTTTTATCTTTATCTCCAGTATGAACGTGTCGGGAAGCACAATGGGCCTGTTGGTCAGTGTATGCGGGCATATGGGGGTCATCAGGAAGGTCTCGAGTGTCGGATAGAGTATCGGCCCTCCTGCAGAAAGCGAATGGGCTGTTGAACCTGTGGGGGTTGATATTATCAGGCCGTCCGCCCTTAAATTGTTTGCATATTGACTGTTTACGATTATGTCAAGTTCAAACATTCTCGAGAGCACGTTTTTGTTCAACACCACGTCATTAAAGGCATTGTGCCGGACTATTTTCTTTTTTCCGCGGTAGACATCGGCCAGGAGCATGATCCTTTCTTCAAGAGAGTATTTTTCGGAAAAGATGGCATCCATGTTTTCATACAGCTCTCTTCTGTTAAGTTCCGTGATAAATCCGAGGTTTCCCATGTTTATCCCCAGTATCGGAACCCCCGTATCCCCGACAAGCCTTGCCACGCTCAGGAGTGTGCCGTCGCCGCCGAAGACCATGACAATATCGGACTTTGAGGGGATATCTTTCCTTGGATAACCCCTGACGCCGAGTTGTGAAGCCAGTTCACTCTCTATAAAGCACCTGACGTTTTTTCCCTTTAACCACTCCAGCATATTTTTGACCACGGCAACTGCCTGTGGTTCGCCCTTCTTTGCAATTATTCCGATTCTTTTCATAATTCAATCCCTGTAATTTCTATCTCCCTGCTATCCTCGCCGGTATAACGGAGCCTGACCCTGATGCTTTTTTCGGGAATCTCTTCCCCGGCCCTCTCGGCCCATTCGATCACACATATGCCGTCCGACCCCAGATACTCGCGCAAACCGAGCTCTGAAACATTATGAGGGCTTATCCTGTAAAGATCAATATGATAGAAAGGTATATCCGCATCATGCTCGGCAATTACAATAAAGCTTGCGCTTGTTACATCCCGCTCACTGATCCCGACAGCGGAGGCTATCCCCTTCGCCATGGTCGTCTTTCCCGAGCCCAGCTCGCCGTAAAGGCAGACCACGTCTCCACGTTTCAGTTTCTTACCGAGCTTGCGGCCGGCGCTCCTTGTCTCCGCCTCACTTTTACTTTGAAACTTCATCTGCCATGGCCCTGACCATGTCGGCCTTGCCCACGATCCCGACAACCTTCCGGCCCCGGAGCACCGGCAGGAGGTGAATATGCTGTTCAGCCATGATGGTTGCGATCTCCTCCACGCTTGTCTCCTCTTCAATGGATACAACCTCTTTTGTGCATATCTCGTCAACTGTGGTGGCCGCTATATTCCTGATCTCCTTCTCCATCTCCTTTGACCCCACGAGCAGGTAGGCGTCGAAAAGCCTGATCACCGTGGGGATGTGCAGGCGCTTGTTCTTTCTGATCAGGTCATTTTCCGTAACGATCCCCGCTATCTCTCCCCTGTCATCCACTACCGGCACGCCGCTTATCCTGTGGTCTGTCAGGAGCCTTGCAAGCTCTTTTATGGTCGCCTCCGGCTTTACGGTGATAACGTCCCTGGTCATAATGTCTTTTGCTTTAAGCATCTTTCCTCCGGAAAATCAAACTGCCCGATTTTCTGTTTTTGTTGAATATATTACCATATTCCGATAAAACCACCCTGCCTGCCCGCTGTGCCTTTCGTATATCTGTAGGAATGGAATTCATCCGGGTTACAGAAAGTGCACTCACCCGCCTGCCAGATATTTTCCCGGGGAATGCCCGCATTAACGGCCTGGATTTTATTGGCGGTTGCAAGGTCAACGAGGTATTTATCACCCCGCTGGCTGAAATAATCCCCCCTGCCCGTGGCTTCCTGTATCGCGGTACTGACATCCCGCCCTACCTCATAGCAGCATCCCCTGATGCTCGGGCCTATGGCCGCCAGTATGTCCGCGGCCGAGCAGCCGAACCTTTCCTCCATGACACGGACGGTTCCCTTTAAAATCCCTCCCGCAGTGCCCCTCCAGCCTGCATGAACCGCGCCTGCGACCATTTTAACGCCGTCGTACAGGAGGACGGGCACGCAGTCAGCGACCAGTATGCCGAGCAACACCTTTCTCCTGCGTGTTATGACCGCATCCGCAACCACGGGATCATATCCCGTTTCAAGCACGTACGTTATGGCGGTATGCCTCTGAACCGGCAGGTAGATACTGTCTTTCGAAATACCGCATTCTCCGGAGACGATTTCAGGAATATCTTTGCCGGGCGGAAATTTCCCCGTAAAAAACGCCTTTGTATACGGAAAATCAATTAAATTGGGAGGTTCAATGACCTTCATAATCCTGAACTTGCATGAAAATACCGCGGGCAGGTTCTCCTGCCGGTTTATACAGCATCAGGGTTGGGGACGACTTCCGCTTACGGACAGGCACGCCGCCGGTATGCTGCTGATTATATCCGATGCGATCAGGGAGTGCGGCCCTTTTTCACCGGCTGCAATATCTCCGGCAAGGCCGTGCATGTATACCCCCAGAACCGATGCATCCCGGGGTTCCAGGCCCTGCGCCAGAAAGGCCGCTATCATGCCCGTAAGTACGTCCCCCGAGCCTGCGGACGCCATGCCGGGATTGCCGGTAGGATTTATGAATGCATCCCCCTCCGGCGTCGCCGTCACGGTTGGAACGCCTTTAAGGACAAGATACGCGCCGCTTTTTTCAGCAAACGAAACAGCCGTGTTGATCCTGTCTTTTTCCGTCATGGCACGGATCCTGTCTTCCCCGGAGTCCGGCCTGTGCAGGAGCCTCGCCATCTCGCCGGGATGCGGCGTGAGAACAACCGGGCAACGCCTGTCTTTCAGCACGGCGGTGTTGCCTGCAATGGCATTTAATCCGTCGGCGTCAATAACCATCGGTGAGCCGGATTCTGCAATGAGCCTGCCGAGGAGCCTCGTTATTTCCCCGTCAACCGACAGTCCGGGGCCTGCTGCAAGGACATTGGCCTTCCCGTGCAGAAACTCAAGTATTGCGCCTGCGGATTCAGAAGAAAGCGTACCATTGCCCCTGTCCGGCAGAGGAAGAATCATTTCCTCTGTGACCACCGACTGAAATGTGCCTGCAAGCGATTCAGGCACCCCGAGGGTCACCAGGCCCGCCCCTGTCCTCAGGCATGCCCTTGCCGTCATCAGGGCGGCTCCTGTCTTTCCTCTTGAGCCTGCCACCACGAGGACATGGCCGTATGTCCCCTTGTGGGAATACGCTGGCCTTTCAGGCAGCATGGAAGTCATGTCGTCTCTTTCGGGCAGGTTGACACTGATCTTTTCGGATTTCAGCAGTGTTGCGGGGAACCCTATCTCTTCAATAAATAACCGGCCTGAATACGCGGCGCCGGGATAAAGCAGGTGCCCCCTCTTGGGAAGACCGAAGGTAACCGTATACCGCGCCCTCACGGCACATCCCATAACCTGTCCCGTATCAGAGGAAATTCCGGATGGTATGTCAACAGAGACAACAGGCCGGGCCGAGCGGTTGACGGCACAGATCACGTCAGACAGGGGCGCCCTCACTTCCTTGCTCAGGCCGGTGCCCAGCAGCGCATCGACAATGATGCACTCCCGGGGCTGAGGTCCGGCAAGGAATTCATCCATCGGTGAAATCCTTACACCGAACTTTTTTGCGGCATCATAATTTATCCGTGCATCGCCTCTCAGACTTTCGGGCCTTGCAGTGAGGAACACCTCCACATTTTTCCCCTCGTTCTGCAGAATCCTTGCTGCAACAAACCCGTCTCCGCCGTTGTTGCCCCCCCCGCACAGGACAATAACCCCGGGTTTGTCCGCTGCCGGTTGCCGCTGTTCAGTATCCCGGAAAAACAGTTCGTTTATCCTCGATACAACGGCAAGCCCGGCCCTTTCCATAAGGATCGTGCCGGCGATGCCGTAGTCTTCAATGGTGACCCTGTCTATCCCCTGCATTTCCGCTGCGGTTGCGACTTTCAGCATACTGCTTCCTCCAACAACGAGTTATGAAATTCTTGCAGTGGCATTAAATAAATATCACTTATGGGAGCGGGAGAGCCTGCCGGTTTATGCAATGCGGCAGATTCCCGTGGCCGTTCATGCAATATCAAGGTGAATCGTTTAATGTCCAGTATAAAATACTCCGGTGTAATTATCAATTTCAGGAAGGCGGAAAAGGAAAAGGCTTATTTGCCCGCCCTTGCATTGATAAGTATTACGTGGTATAAAATAGGGGAGGTTCGGGTGGTCTTGCGGATTATAATTTCAAGGTATTTCTACCGGTATTAAAGGAGGATGTTATGAGAAAGATATTATCATTGGCGGCGGTTGCGGCATTATCCGCCTTTCTGCTGAGCTGTACGGTTCCCCAGG
>WFVK01000073.1 GCA_015491705.1 Nitrospirota bacterium
CCGGCTCGCCGACAGGGACCGGGAGGCCCGGTTTTGTAACTGTTCCCACGCCCCTGCCGCCATTTATAATCACCTGCGGCGGGCCAGGCCTTGCCCCTGCCAGCCTGGCCTCCGCCACAATCTCCGCGCCGTGAGTCACATCCGGGTCATCCCCCGCATCCTTGATTACCGATGCGGTTGCTGCATGTCCCCGGCCCTTATTCCCGAGCTTCAGATCATGAATTCTGAATTCCACCCTGCCGCCGTCAGGAAAAGGTATGTCAACAGAATTCAATCCTCTCTGCTCAAGCACACGGGGCTCAAGGACCAGCAGGACCGCCGCCTTGGCGGCAGCCGCAGCGCAGGCACCCGTTGTATATCCCGAACGCATCTTCTTACGCATAGTCCCTGAACCCCGGGCAGAACCCTGATCCCTGTTTCAATACCGGTACTCATACACCATCTGGTCAAGCGCGTCTTCCCGCAGCAGGTACTTAACCTTGTTCTCCGCTATCATCTTAAATGCATATTTAATGATTTCCCTGTAGAAATCGCAGAATACGGCCTTTTTATTGATGTCGCCCCTGGCGTACATTTCCGCGGGGCACGGTGACCCGCAGATATGCCTGAAATCACACGTGCTGCACTCGTCAATATTCTCCACCATCCTCGATCTGATCTGTTTAAACGGCCTTGAGTTCATCGCCCTTGCTATAGATGTCCTGAATATATTGCCTCCGGAAAATTCCTTGAACCCGATAAACTCCCCGCACGGCACCATTGCGCCGTCTGCCGTGACGGTAAGAAATGTCCTGCCCCCCCCGCACGGTGAAATGTCGCACATCATGCGCCTTGCAGCAGGTGATATGATCGCAAGCAGCACATTGGCGAAATTCCCGACCACGATCTGGCGTTTCGTCTTTTTTGTGAGGTCGACCGCCGTGTCGACCGCCTTTATCAGGTTTTTCGCATATACACTGTCGCCTGGCTTTAACCTGTCCGAGCGTTTCTGCGTTACGCGGACAGGGTTGAGCAGGACCAGGGGCACCTTCTTTCTGTGAAGAAACTTAACAAGGCCGGCGAGCTTGCCGACATTGTATTTATTGACGGTACAGATAACATTCAGGCCTTCATATCCGTCAAACCGGTCAAGCGCCTGCACGGCCTTTCTGAAATTGCCCTCGCCCCTGCCCGATACCCTCGTGAGATTATTAACTGCCGCTGTGGAGGCGTCCAGCGAAATTCCGATACCTATGCGGTATTTTTTTATAAACTCCACATCTTCCCTCTCGAGCAGGAGTGCATTGGTCTGTATACCGAACAGCATCTTCTTTCTGTACTTCCTGATCGCATCGAAGATCATGTCTTTTACGAGCAGGGGCTCTGCGGCATGGAATACGACCACCGGCTTTTTCTTTGTCCCGCTGAAGTGCTCCTCTATCCTGGCGAGCACTGTGTCAAGCTGTTCAGCCGTCATCTGCGTGCCGTGCCTTCGTATCTTTGAAGGGATGTAACAGTAGGGACAGTCGGCGTTGCACCTGTCCGTGGGGTCGATGTATACACAGTTCAGCGGTTCATTAAACCTGAAATTATGCATCTCTGTATCAAGGTGTTCCCTCTCCTTTTTATAAAGGTCGATCAGTTTGTCGGGGAGGGTGAAATCGCCGTTTTCTCTTGCCAGAAGACTCCAGAAGAGATTGTCCGCATCAATCACGAGTTTCCAGTTGTCATCAATATCAGAGAAAGAAAGCCCTCTCTGAATCTTCGTTTTTGAATAACCGTTCCCGTTTTTCTTGCTCATTTTCTATCCGTCTCCTTAATTATTTTATTTTGCCACTGCACTTGAATGGAGATACCGCCGTCAGGCCTTATATTATACCTTACAGCGGCATGAAAATATCGCCGGGCCGGGGAGAGCAACACCTTCGCCCTGTAACGGTTGAACCGGCAGCCCCTGAAACTCAAACAGGGTTTTTCCGGCAGGCTCTCCCGCATGAGGGCGATGGTGTTATGCAACTGTAAGGTTTATTTACCTCTGTAAAGGGTAAAACGAAACTCCTCATAAATCTCTCCAAAATCAAGCCTGACCCCGTTGCCCCATGCCCTATACTGCCTTTCCTCCTTCGGGTTTTGAGAGGCTAAGTTTCCACCTTATTACCCCGTCCAGTTTTTGGGGAGTATTATAGACAAAACAGAACCCCTTTGATGATATAATTAGAAAAGACAGGATATTGGAGGCATAAAATGAAGTCTGTAAAATTGAAAGAGAATTTACACAAAGAAGCTGAACGAGTCTCTAAAACATTGGGAGTAAAAGTCCAGGACATAATACCAAAGGCTTTAAAACAGGGTCTTGTCGTTTTAAAGAAAACAATGTCCTCCAACTTTACAGAAGCCGGAAGATAAGCCTTCAGAAAGCCGCTGAAATGCTTTCAATAGACATACAGAGGATTTTGACGATCTGTTTAAAAATTAGAGGACGTATATGAAGATACTGAAGGCATCCAATAATTTTGTTAAATCAGAATAAATAATTTGTGGAGGTTTAAATGAAATTACAAGCAACTATCGAATTATGGCAAAAGGAGAAATGGTGTATAGCCAAAATTCCGGAACTGGATTTTGTTGCCCAGGGGCGGACCATTGAAGAGGCAAAAGCAAATCTCAATGAAGTGATAAAGATACAGTTTGCCGAGATGAAAGAGATGGGGACTCTTGATGATTATCTTTCAGAATGCGGTTATGTAATGAAAGAGGATACGGCTGTGCCTGAAAATGAAATGATCGGGTTCGAGAAAAAACTGGTTCAGGTCGCTTAAATGCCGAGAATATTCCCAACGGACTGGAAAACTCAGTTGAAGATATTCGAGTTATACGGCTGCAAATATAAACGAAAAGAAGGCTCTCATCATGTCTTGACATGCCCCGACGCCAAACGTGCTGTAGTTATTCCTGAATATAAGGAAATCGATGTCGACATAATAAAGAACAACATGCGGACAGTGAATATGAGCAGGGAAGAGTATTTTGAGCTGCTAAAGAAAGCTTGACGGGTGAGGTATGATGTTAATTCTTAGAAATCTCTTCCGTTACAATTAGAGGAATAGACTTGGCAATAGTTATTTCTTTTTCACATTTAAAACCGTCAACAATTACACTTCCAGCTTCCGGTATTAGTCTTGAAATTAAAGCTATTAAACGTAGCGATTATGCAAGTAACACTAAAATAAACTTGGCATATCTTAATTTGTCTCCTGCAAACTTTTTCGATACATACATAAAAACAATCAAGATTTCAGGCGACGACATTGAATGGAGCAAATTGACATTAGAAGATATAAAGTTTCTTATAAAATCATGTTTTAAACAACAAAGGCAAAATGTTCAAATACCGGAAACTGAAAATAGAGACATGTTATTCTCTTTCTTCAGGGATAACATCTTTGGTGTAAGGTACGATGAGTTCTCAACAACAAGGGATAGGATAAAGAATACTCTCAATGATGTTTTTAATGAGCTACGCTCAGAAATTGAGAACCTCCTGCAAAAAAACTATGAATATGGGCAAAAAACGAACATAAATTTGCATCATGACGAATACAGGAAGCGAAGGCTATACAGAATTAAACAAAACAAAAAGAACCTGAGCTTTGAAAAACATTTGATTGATACTTCCCAAAAAAATATTGAACTTGAAGTTCTGAAACTTCTTAAGAGTCAATCGCCTACATATAACATAGAAAGGCAGATAGCCTATCTGTTAAATCACACAAGGTGGCGTTTGCAATATTTGGATCCGCAATATCTCGACTTCCCTTTACGCTGGTGCGACTTTTTGGACATAAAAGAATTTAACAAACTATATGAAGAATGGA
>WFVK01000074.1 GCA_015491705.1 Nitrospirota bacterium
CTCCCTCACCAACAACGACGTAATCGATATTGGGATCGTTTATCACCTTCCCGGGATTTGTTGTTGCATAAACCCCCCCGAAAATCGTGACGATTTCAGGATATGTGTTTTTTGCAATCTCTGCCGCCAGATGGCCTGATGCTCCATAGTGATCCATCATGACCGTAATACCGATTACATGCGGTTTATGGTCGGCTATAACTCCGGCAAAGTCCTCTCTGCTTTGATTTTCAAAGTTTGCATCAATAATGATTACTTCAAATTCTCCTTCAATCACCGAAGCAAGCAGGCACAGATTATACGGGATAAAATGCCATCCTGTATTTACGTCCCACTCTCCCCATTTAAAGTTGGGGACCGCCAGCATTACTTTCATGTCAGACCCTGTTTTATATATCGCCCCATGCATATATAAACCTTACAGTTGCATAACACCATCACCCGCATGCCGGAGAGCCCGGCGGAAAAGCTTTATCTGCGATTCCTTGAGGAAATATTCAGCACGCATATCAACCTCTTTTGCAATTTCACTCCCCGTTACTTCCTGCAACAGAGATGTATTTCCAATATCCCATCGCTTTATAAAGGTTTTACGGCGGGCTCTCCAGCCGGTTTATGCAACGTTAAGGTTAATATTTATTACGCCTTGCTCGTTGCCTTGTCTGGGGGCGCCATATCCACAACCTTCTGTTCCTGGGGCGTTTTGATGACCTTCAGTTCCTGCTGGGCCTTGCTGATCTGCACATCGACTTTGGCGCCCTTGGCGATGGAGATGTATTCCCTGTAAAGCAACTCCCCTCTGCCCGCGGCATTGGAGCCTATCTCTATCTCGTTTCCTTCCAGCCTGCCCTCGAATTCCCCGTTTACATATATTCTGCCTTTTGCCCTGACCTCGCCCCCGCTGAATTTGCCGGAGATCGTTACATTGTTGCCCGCGGTGATATCGCCGCCCTGCAGCACCCCGTCAATGTCCACATTACCTTCCCTGGTTTCAATGTTCCCCTTGCAGGTGCCTTTGATGGCGATATTGGAATTCTTTTCGGATATTATATCCCCTTCGACATCTCCGCTTAATTCAAGGTCGCAGGTCACGTTGATATTCCCTATCAACTTGCTCCCTTTCAGGATGGTGTTTATCTTTTTCCCGACGGTGATTTTTTCCGCTGCGGTTTTGACGCTATCATTCACTTCCACAGCGGTATTCTCCGGGTTTGCCGGCTGCTGCTTTCCGTTATTTCCGCTCCTGGCGTTTTCCATTTCTGATCCCCATTTTTTAAACATATCGCCCTCCCTGTTTGGTTGTTCGGAAATGCAAAAATATTTTCTTTTCTTATCAGTTATGATTCGGCAGAGCCCGGTTAAATCTTAAGCCGGCAGCGGCTTGAGCGGCAGGGCCCGCGCATAAACTGTAAAGCCGGGTATCCCCTTCCTCCTCCCTTGAAGCCTGCAAAACTCCCGATAAACCCCTCCCTTCCGGGCAATGCCTGCCCATTCGGCTACTTCCGTTGCCGGCCCCTTTTTGTGATAACCATTGCCGCGTGGAAGGAATGAAATTCTTCTCCGGAAGCAAGACAAGCCGCGCGAGTATCTCGGGCAGTATATTAAGCATCGGCTGACTGAATCATGGCATGTCTATCCCCTACCCCATATTAACAACAAAGTATAGCAATATCAGGCAGTTAAGTCAATTGAAAAGAGGAAGACGGAGAGACCAACTAATTGGCCGGAGGTTTTCAAAGTATTTTCAGGAGAGAATTTGAAAAATTCCATCGGTCATGCGGGTTTGCATATAACCGCGAATCAAGCGAGGCGGGCGTCATCCTGAGGCTGTCTAATCCGGTGAACCCGGGCACTGAATCCGGTTCTATCCGGACGGTATTTTTTTTAAAAATCTCCTGCAGGTACGAATATCCACCCGGCCGGCTACCGCCAGCCCCTGAAGAGCAGTCTCTTGAAATTCCAGAAATGAAGGAGTCTCACCGTAAAGGTGTTCTGGTCGACGTTAACGGCGAGATCTTTTATTGCAGCGCGGTTCTTTGCGATCTCTTTATCCCGCGACCTGTCAAGCCCCCCGTCCGCTATGAAGTGCTGTATTTTCTCGAGTTCTCCTGCATCGAGCCAGACTCCGTGCCTGCTGCACCGGTCGATTATCACGCCGGAGATTTTCCCGAAGTTTCTCCTGTTCATCAGCTTTCCGCACCGGACGCACGGTATATATTCAACAGGCCCGCGGACAGGATTTTTTATATATTCCTCACCGGTCTTTACTTTCCGGTAGACGGTTCTTTCCATTGTGGCCCTGCGGAATTCATCCCTGTCCAGCCACAAGCCGTTGCACTGCGGGCAGATGTCGTATTCTTCACCCTCCGCGACAAGCAGTTCAAGCCCTACCTTGCACCTCGGACATTGCGGGGGAAGAGAACCGGCGGTTTCGTGCTGCCGGCCGCCGCAGTGGGGGCATATACTGTACCTGACATTCATCTTCTTGCCGCAGTGTTCGCATTTTTTTGTCTTCCTTGATGCCTCTGAGGCGCTCATGATATCATCCTCTTCTGACGGTATGCCGTCGCGTTACAACCGTAAAACCCTGCGCCGTAAAGCACTGAACAGGGTTTTACGCCAGGCTCCGCTACCTCCCCTGCGCAACATTAAGATTATTGGTTCATGTTGCGGAACGTCATTATCTGATAAACCCGCTGTCATTTCGAACGAAGTGAGAAATCTTGACCCGTCGCGATATAAAGATTTCTCCCGCTGGTCGAAATGACGCAAGCTCAAAATCAGTTTCAAAAATCAGCTTCCGCAACAGATACTAATTATAAGTGTTATCCTGTTTCTACGGCAAATCATGGAAAGTCTTTAATGCAGCAGTCTGCCTCAGGAAGAGACGATCTTTCTGACGAGCCTCAGATTATCGCGGATCATCCGCGGGTAGAGAAAGTCCCGCCTTACCTTTTCCCTTCCTTTTTCCCCGAATTCCCTGCGCAGCGGGCCGTCATTCAGGAGGCGGAGCAGGGAAGCGGCGCAGCCCTCCACGCTGCTCACGAGGAATCCATGCATCTCTTCCGGTATCTGCGTCCTGATGCCGCCGACATTGCCGGCCACCACGGGTGTTGCCTTCCATAGCGCCTCGGACACCACGAGGCCGAAGCCTTCCCTGATGGATTTCTGTATCACCACGTCCGCGGCGCGCTGGAAGGAGTTGACCTCCATATTGCCTACCCCCTCAAGGTTCGTGAATACATATATATCAGGGTCTTTGGAGGACTCCTCATTGACCCTTGATAAAATCTCGTAACCCTCAGGGTCGTCACCGGCCAGGGAACCGATCATTGCCAGTTGAACATCGTTCTTTTCGCGTTTGACCAGTTGATATGCCCGGATAACGCCGAGGGGGTCTTTCCACGGGTCAAAACGCGAGACCTGCACTATAAGCGGGCGTTTCAGATCGACTCCGGAATTGGCAACGGCATTACGGTAAACATCGCCGGGAAGCTCCATGTTCTTGGAGCTGAACGGGTCTATTGCAGGCAGGATATACTCCTGCACGCTCACCTTCAGATCAGACGGAACAAATTCCTTCAGTGTGAAAACAACCGCATCATAGGACTCAACATAGGGTTTTATAAAACTCCACACACCCTCATCAGGTGCAGAGCTGTCTATATGGCACCTCCATATCCACTTTCCCTTCTTGTGCCTGCTGAAATACCGCAGCGCCGCGGGCTGGGGGTCATGCACTATGAATACATCATATTCCGATGTGAGCAGTTCAGCGCTCTTCCGGTTATGCCGGGTGTAAATGTCTTTTATATTATCCGTAAGATCGAATTCCTGCCCCTGAATGGCATTGTGAAAGGACTTTGTAATGGAAAAGAACTCCTGGTCCCCGTGTATGATCCTCCAGTCGGCCTGCACCCCGAGGGCCTTGAGAATGGGTATCTCACGGGAAAGCAGCTCGGCCACTCCGCCGCCGAAGGGTGTTGCATTGATATTGCATATCCGGATACCGCCCAGATCCCCTGCAAGTTCCCGAAGTTCATCGATCATATCATCCCCGACGAGGGGGCGGAAATTCTCTATCTGTGTCGACGGGGCGCAACAGTAACGCCCGATCTTGACCTGTTCAAGCATGGCGACCTCCGGTTATTCCTCTACGACAAGCTTTCCCCTTATCATACCCATCTGGCAGGAGAATTCATATTCCCCCGGCTTTTCAGGCAGCAGGTCCACTATGACTTCCTGGTACGGAGGGAGCTTCGCAGATTTGTTGAACGCGCCGAAGACAACCATCTCAGTGCAGGATGACTCCTCCTCGCGCGTAAACCGCAGCCTGAGCGGTTTTCCCGCCTTTGCAACGATCAGGTCAGGGGTGTAGCCGCCCTTGACCTTTATCATCACTTCCTGAACCCCTGATGTCATGGATGCCTTGAATGCCTCTTTCTTTGAAAACAGAAAGAACCAGATGATCCACACTATGGTGGAGATACCTGCCGCGGTTACGATTATCTTGTCCATCTTCACCTCACCTTTACAAATCTAAGCCTGTTTGCATTGCTTACAACGGTTACAGAGCTGAGTGCCATGGCTGCGCCTGCAAGAATGGGATTTATGGTTATGCCCCAGATGGGATAGAGTACGCCTGCGGCCACGGGAACGAGCGCGGTATTGTAGAAGAACGCGCCGAAGAGGTTCTCCCTGACGTTTTTCATGGTCGACTTTGATATGCTGAAGGCCGCTGCTATTCCCAGAAGCGAGCCCTTTATGAGGGTGATGTCCGAGGCCTCTATAGCCACGTCCGTGCCGGTGCCTATCGCCATTCCGACATCCGCCTGGGCAAGCGCGGGCGCATCATTGATACCGTCGCCGACAAAGGCCACCTTTTTCCCCTCCAGTTGTAGGTTTTTAACCTCCCGGGCCTTGTCTTCGGGCAGGACCTCTGCGAGCACCCTTTCAATTCCCACCTTTTTTGCTATGGCACCGGCCGTCCTCTTGTTGTCGCCGGTTATCATGACCACCTCTATACCCAGTTTCCTGAGGCTCTGGATCGCTTCGACGGAGTCTTCCTTCAGGGGGTCGGAGACCGCGATGATTCCTGCGGCCTTGCCGTCAACGGCGACAAACATGGGGGTCTTTCCTTCACCGGCGAGCGCATGTGAATTTTCCTCAAGCGTGCCCAGGTCGGCCCCGATCCTGTCCATGAGCTTCCTGTTGCCGAGGTTTATCCTGTGGCCGTCCACAACGCCTTCAACGCCGTGTCCGGGTATGGCACTGAAGTCCCGGGGATCGGATGTCTCGATACCACGCGATTTTGCGCCCTCCAGTATAGCCTCTGCAAGCGGATGCTCGGAGTTCTTTTCAAGGGATGCCGCAAATTTGATAATGCCTTCCTCGTTGAATCCGCCGGAGGTTATTATATCCGTCAGCGTAGGCTTTCCAATGGTGATGGTGCCTGTCTTGTCGAGGACAACGGTATCGAGCGCCGAAGCAATCTGTATGGCCTCTCCGTTTCTTATCAGGATGCCGTTCTCCGCGGCCTTGCCCACACCGATCATCAGTGAGGTCGGGGTGGCAAGACCAAGGGCGCAGGGGCATGCCACTATCAGGGTGGTTACGGCCCCAAGGAGTGCGTGTATGAGCCGCGGTTCAGGCCCGAGGTCATACCACAGCATAAAGCTCGTCACTGCTATAACCATCACCACGGGGACGAAATAGCCGCTTACCGTATCGGCCAGCTTCTGTATGGGGGCCTTGGAGCCCTGCGCATCCTGCACCATCTTGATGATCTGCGCAAGTGCCGTGTCCTTGCCCACCTTGGTTGCATTAAACCTGAACGCGCCTGTCTTGTTTATTGTCCCGCCTATGACCTCATCACCTTCTTTTTTCTCCGCGGGCAGGGGCTCGCCCGTGAGCATGGATTCATCCACGCTTGAGTGCCCTTCAACGAGCACGCCGTCCACGGGTATCTTTTCACCGGGGCGCACTATTATCACGTCTCCCACCAGGACTTCCTCTATCGGGATATCAAGCTCCTTCCCTTCCCTTACCACCCTGGCGGTCTTCGCCTGAAGGCCCATAAGTTTTTTTATGGCCTCGGACGTCCTGCCTTTCGCCCTCAGTTCCAGGGCCTGGCCGAGCACCACAAGACCGATGACCACGGACACCACGTCAAAGTATGGCTCCCTGGCGTTTTCAGGGAATACCTCGGGAAACAGGACGACCACAGTTGAAAAAAGCCACGCCATTCCCGTTCCAAGGCCGATCAGTGTGTTCATGTCCGCAGAGCGGTGCCTGAAGGCCGCGATCATCCCCCTGAAAAAGCTGCTCCCGGAATAAACAAGCACGGGGATGGTCAGGATACTCGCCCCTATCCAGAGCATCCTCAGTCCCTCCATGTCCATATCCTTCAGCACAGGGAAAAATTTCGGGTAGCTGACCACCACCACAGGCAGCGAGATGACAGCGGCGAGCAGGAACTTCCTGAAAAGCGTCCTGTACTCCCTGTGCTTTGCATCTTCTTCTTTCGGGGGCGCTTCCTCGTGCCCCACCTTGTATCCTGCGGATTCTATGGTCTTCTTCAGTGATTCAACGTCTGCCATGGCCGGCAGGTACCGGATGTTTGCGCTGCCGGAGCCGAGATTCACATCTGCATGGACAACGCCCGGCGAGGCATTCAGCGCATCCTCTATTTTTTTAACACAGGAGGCGCAGGTCATCCCCCTGATTTTCAGGGAGACCTTTTCAGCGCCGACATCGTAACCGGCGTCCCTGATTGTACTGACAAGCCGGGCTATGTTTATGCGGGACGGGTCGTATGTAACAAACGCCTTCTGAAGGGCATAGTTGACATTCGCTTCACTGACGCCGTCCAGGGCCCGGAGACTGCGGTCAAGGGTTATGGAGCATGTACTGCATGTTATTATTATGGGAAGTTCTATCCTGACTTCCCCGGTGTGGTCTTTACTGATTCCCGTTGTGGCCGACGGGACAAGCTTTTTCTCCGCCATCTTCATCCTCCTCTGACACCGCACCTTCGGTTAATAAAATTATACACGGGCACAAACACTATGCCGATGTATATTCCGTAAAGGAAGCTCTCGATGAGACCGAGAAGGAACCCTCCGAAAGTCAGCCATTTGAACGCGGGAAGCATTGCCTCAAGAAATGCCGACATGCCGTGCAGCCTTTCCGGGACGATCAATCCGTATAGTACACAGAGAATGAATGAAATTGCCGAAAATATGCCCAATGACCAGCTTACAACCCTTGTATTCAATGGCATCCTCCACCTCCTTTGCGCTCCTTTTCAGCATGTGAAGCGTCCTCATGCCCCTGGTGTCCATCGCCTTTCTTTCCGCCTCCGCCGTGGCCGGCGTGTCCTCCATGCCCGCCGTGACCGAAGAGGTGCATCCCGATGAATACCGCAAAAACCAGTATCCATATCCAGTTTTCCCTGACCCATTCCATTTCATACCTCCTTTTTTGTTGCCGTCCGGTTTATGTATACCATACCCCCCTATGGCATGTCAAGATTTGAAACCGCATCGCGGCGTTTCACCCTGTAATTGCACCCCAAACCCTGCGGTGGCATTAAACCATCGCCGGCGGGCAGGCTTTCCTGCCGGTTTATGCAACGTTACGGTAATTTATTAAGGGTCTTAAAATTGTATTTACGTTTAATCTGAAAATCTCCCCTATTGCCCCTCTTTTTCAAAGAGGGGGAAATTCCTCCCTTTGGCAAAGGGAGGTCAGGAGGAATTTTACAATTAAGATGTTGTCATTATTATGAAACTAATCCTTACACAAGCGTGATTTATAAAGCCCCATAAC
>WFVK01000075.1 GCA_015491705.1 Nitrospirota bacterium
ATATGGACCAGGAGGGTGGAGACCAGGCCGGGGTACAGGCCTGTTATCAGGGAGATACTCGGGTGAAGGGTTCAGGGGTTGGTTATGTTAACCTTAACGTTGCATAAACCGGCGGGAGAGCCCGCCGTAAAACCTTTATAAAGCGATGGGATATCGGAAATACGTCTCTGTTGCAGGAAGTAACGGGGAGTGAAATTGCAAAAGAGGTTGATATGCGTGCTGAATATTTCCTCAGGGAATCGCAGATAAAGCTTTTCCGCCGGGCTCTCCGGCATGCGGGCAATGGTATTATGCAACTGTAAGGTAAACCTGGTAAGATTATAAAATGAAATGAAAATTGCAATTACCGGCAAAGGCGGTGTGGGGAAGACGACGGTGTCGGCCCTTCTGATTCATATATACGCATCAGAGGGCAGAAGGGTCATAGCCGTTGATGCCGACCCGGACGCAAATCTTGCCTCGGCCCTCGGCATTTCAAGGGATGAAATGGCCAAGATAAGGCCTATAGCCGGGATTACCGAGCTGATCGAGGAAAGGACAGGCGCAAAACCGGGCAGCAGCGGAGGGATATTCAGGCTCAACCCCACCGTTGACGACATCCCTGAAGGATTCGGCTATAAATCCGGCAATATTATCCTGCTTGTAATGGGCAAGTCGAAGCCGGCGGCTTCAGGTTGTTTCTGCCCGGAACACGCGCTGCTCAGGAGGCTTCTCAGACATCTGGTGATAGAGAGGGATGAAGTGGTGATTGCAGACATGGAGGCCGGGATTGAGCACCTTACAAGGGGGACAGCCGGGGGTGTCGATGCATTCATAGTTGTGGTCGAACCCGGACGGAGAAGCCTCCAGACAGCAGAGGCTGTAAAGGGTCTTGCAGAAGGGCTCGGTGTCAAAAGGGTCTGCCTCATTGCCAACAAGGTCAGGAATGAGCAGGACCTCGATTTTATAAGAAACAACCTCGGGGACATCGAATACCTGGGAGCAATAAGCTTTGACAATGCCGTCATGGAATCCGATATTCAGGGTATACCTTCATATAAAGCTTCCGGGCAACTCCTTGAGGAAGCGGTAAAAATCAGAAACAACTTAGAGAAGACCGTTTGAAGAAGACTCTCCGAGCAAAACTCCTGAAAAGGCGGGATTCCATTCCGCCGGAACAGAAATCCCTGAAAGATACCGCAATCAGGAAAAGGCTCTTTGCGCTGGATGCCTTCAAAAAGGCAAAGAGCCTGTTATTATATGCCTCATTCCGCTCCGAGGTGGATACCACAGGGTGCATGACTGAAATAATCAGCCTCGGCAAGCGGCTTATCCTGCCCGCTGTTGATCCTGCGCGCAGGGAATTGAACCTCTATGAGGTGAAGGAAATTTCAGAGCTTAAACCGGGCTACATGGGAATTCGCGAGCCGGGAATAAGGGAAAACCGTCAGGTCAGCATAGAGGATATAGATCTCATAATAGTGCCGGGGGTGGGTTTCGATCAGGAATGCAACCGCCTGGGATACGGCGGCGGATACTATGACAGGCTCCTCGGCGGCGAAACCGGACAACGCTTAAGGGCAGAGGGGCGTATTTCGGCGATCGCCCTCGGCTTTGAGGAGCAGATTACCGGAAAAATACCGGCAGAACCCCATGACATAAGGGTGGATATGATTGTTACTGAGAAGAGGGTAATTCGCTGCCATGTCCGGTAATGTCAGGCTTCAGCCTTATCAACTCAGGAATCTCCCTGTAACTTCTATCCCTGATGGTGAATACCAGCACATACGGCCTGTAGCCCTGTTTCTCAATCTTGAGTATCCTGTATCTTGTCTCGCTTTCATGGGGTTCACCGCCGGCACGCAGATAGGTAATCTTTATATCCGTCGGCGTAATCCCCCTTTCCTTTCCGTCAATGAAGACCACCGCACCGGGCGGAGAGGTCTTCAGAGGAATGGTTATTGTCTCAGCATAATAAACCGGTTTCCGAACTGCAGGAGGCGGTTTTTCGGGTTCAGGGGTCAGCCTGATCAATTCGGGGATTTCCCTGTACTTTTTATCCCTGACGGAGAATACCGTTACATAGGGCTCATAGCCCTGTTTTTCAATCCTGAGCAACCTTTTCTGTGTTTCACTTTCATGGATGCCGGTGCGGGAATCCAGATAGGTAACCTTCAGGTGTAACGGTGTAACCCCCATTTTTACTCCGTCAAGCATAACCGCGGCGCCCTGCGGAGAGGTTTTCAGAGGGATAGTTATTGTATTTGCATAATAAACAGGCACAGCGGTCCTTGTAACAAACACACAGCCTGCAATCAGCAGACCGCTGCCCGCATTCAAGATAATCAATATTGAGAGAAAAACCCTCTGTACCTTTCCCATTGCCTTAACATATTGATACTAATAAATTTTCTCACTTATGGCAAGGATTAATCATAGATGCCGCATTAATTCTCCGTCAGAACGGTTCATCATGTAATTTGATCAGGGGATTTTGATATTGATTTTCGCCGGGAATACCTGTTACCATCAACGACAAACCCATTTCAT
Organism: Nitrospirota bacterium; assembly: GCA_015491705.1. Lineage (GTDB taxonomy): Bacteria > Nitrospirota > Thermodesulfovibrionia > UBA6902 > UBA6902 > JAADFS01. Next base: position 2,530 of record WFVK01000075.1, read on the forward strand.
CTGTAATAACGAAACTGAAGTTCCGCTTGAGGCAGGTATCCGGACTGATAGGAGTAATGATGTGATTGATGTCACATATCTTACACCTTATATTGTGGATATCATAAAACATGGGGATGGTTAACTTGCGAAATATATTCCTGATACGCCTGTTAATGGCTGTCGCCCTTATGTTGATGATAGCAGGATGCGGGGGCGGTGGCAGCGGCGGAGGCAGCAGCGGCGGTACGAGTGTAGCTCCTGATACTGACAGTGGCGGTGAGAGTGTTCTTTCAGGTACGGCGACACTTACATGGACTGCGCCGAAGA
>WFVK01000076.1 GCA_015491705.1 Nitrospirota bacterium
CATGCCGGAGAGCCCGGCGGAAAAGCTTTATCTGCGATTCCCTGAGGAAATATTCAGTACGCATATCAACCTCTTTTGCAATTTCACTCCCCGTTACTTCCTGCAACAGAGACGTATTTCCGATATCCCATCGCTTTATAAAGGTTTTACGGCGGGCTCTCCGGCCGGTTTATGCAACGTTAAGGTACCATTCATTCCGGTTTCCTCCCGCCGAAGACGGCGAACACACCGTATTTATAGAAGCAGTCCACATCTTTATACCCGGTATCTCTCAGGGACTCCAGCTGGTCATCGAGGGTATCCGGCCTGTTGTCGTCCGATTCCCTGTATCTCCTTATAATATCATCAAAGCAGCAGCCGCCTTCCATTCCCATGGATGCCTTTTTCTCATCCATCCATTCCTGCCATAGCTTCATGTACCACTGTTCGAGCGCCTCTGCCGGGGCAATCACCACATCCATATTCAAAAAATATCCGCCGTCATACAGGTGCGAATAAATCATTCTGAAAAATTCCCTCTTCTCATCCGTTGTCAGGTGATGTATTGCCAGGGAAGAAACAATGAAATCGAACTTCCGCCCCAGGATATCCTTATCCAGTATTTCCTGGAAGCTTGCCCTGATAAAACGTACATTCTCAATGCCCCTGAGCCGCTCTCCCGCCTTGTCCAGCATGTCCTCCGAGCCGTCGACGAGCGTTGCCGATATCGAAGCGTCGAGTGCCAGGAGTTCATGGGCAATAATGCCGTCGCCGCAGCCGAGGTCCATAATTTCTTTATGCCCTCCGTCCATCAGGAAATGCCTGTAGAAGGATTTCATGATCTCCAGCATCCTCCTGCGCTCAATAATGTAAATATCCGCATTTTCCCTGTACTCCCGCGTAAACCCCGGGTCCGCCCATCTTGATCTGCTGAATTCCCTCATGTCATCTTACCTCCGTTAACCTTACAGTGTAATAAAAATACTGCCGGCTCTATTTGCCTGCAAGCGCAAAGAGCCTCCTGAAGCCGGATTCAATGCCGGTGCCCGTCCTGTTGTTTTCAAATTCCATTGCAAAGGCATACTTGAAATATTCCTGCTCCCGCGCAGGCAATACCTCCGGATACGGCCTCAGACCGGCGGATGCCGGCCGGTTTATGCAACGTTAAGGTTTATAAAAGACCCTGATATTGCCGAAACCGGTCTCTTTAAGCAGTGCCTCATATTCTTCTGCATCCCATCTCATGTGCACCTCCTGAGAAATACGGTCATCTTTAGTCTGCGGGGCTGGATTACCGCATTAAAAAAGGCCACGGTGTCTATTCCGTGGCCTTCGGGTTTCTGCGGGTCTGCATGCTCTCAGCTAATAGAATCCCCCTTCCGCCACGGCGCCTGCTGCAAGCCGTGCCGACATGATAAGTTTCTCCGCTGGTATGAAATGATTGCCGCACATGTCTGAATAATAAATCAGTTCAATTCCCCATGTCAAGAAAAATCGCACATTATCAGCTCTGCCCATGAACAGGAAGTCGGAATAGCGCACCACCCCCTTGACAATATGGCCCGTTTTAATTATATTACTAAATAAGCAATAACTTATGAGGATGCGGATTATGAAGAAAGCGGCGGAACTGTTCAAGATACTTTCGGTGGATAAAAGGATAGAAATTATTGAATTGCTCAAAAAAAAACCGATGAGCGTCAACGGCCTCGCCGATAAGCTGGGCATTACACAGTCGGCAGTGTCACAGCACTTGCGGGTGCTGAAAGCCGCAGGGCTTGTGATGGATAACAGGAAGGGATACTGGATATATTATTCTCTGAATAAAGATACTCTTGAGAGATGCCGCCAGCGCCTTAACCGGATATGCACGTGTGGCTGTTTGACGGGTCAGGGGGGTATGGAGAGGAAAAAGAAGATTTAAAGGGGAAAATATATTTTTTCCCCATTTATATAAGTATCAGCGTTGATACTTATACAGAAAGGAGGTGATGACGATGACAAAGGACGAAAAGGAAGTTAAAGGGCAAGAGGATGAAGAGCGGAAGGATCCCCGGGCCGGAAGCGGAACAGAGTGCTCATGTGACTGCGGCTGCATACCACCGCCTGTAAAATCATAGCGGGCATGCGGTAGCCAGGCGGGCAGCGGGGTCTGCGGGAAACCCTGTTTGAGGTTCAGGGGGTGCCGGTTCAGGGTTCAGGGTTCAGGGGTTCGGGGGTTAAAATTCGATTTATTGTAATAGTTCAGCCCTGAGCAGAAGATATA
>WFVK01000077.1 GCA_015491705.1 Nitrospirota bacterium
AAAGCTTTTCCGCCGGGCTCTCCGGCATGCGGGCGATGGTGTTATGCAACTGTAAGGTTAATCCTGCATAAACGGGCAGCGGAGCGTGCTAAAAAAGCGTTTAAAATATCGAAGCCATTCGTTCGGTGGACCGGTTGAGCCGTTTTGATATCACGAGGAAGATGTGCCTGAGAAGCTTAAGCCCCAGCATGGGATGCTTTTCCATGAGCTTCTCAAAGTCTTTGCTGGAGAGGGTCACGATGTCAACCGGTTCAAGTATCACGGCCGTGACGGACCTGGCCTGATCCGTAAGCAGGCAGAGCTCGCCCACCACCGTCCCCTTGGCGAAGGTGCCGACAATCATGTATTTCCCCTCGAATTCGGTTTTTTTCTTTATGCCTATTTTCCCTGAAATGATAAATACCGCATAATTGTCGGAATCGCCTTCGCTCCACAGGTTTAATCCGGAATTCACCTGTATGTTGTTGCAGAAGCCGAGAAACGCCCTGAGTTCTTCATCGCTTAAGCTTTTGAAAAACCTGAACTCCTTCTTCATTTTATCGCACAGTATCTGGATCTTGTCCTCGGACAGCATGATTGAATTATACAGAAGTTTGAGCATATATGCCAATACCCGGGGAGTGAAATCACAAAATTTACAGAAAGTTATTGAAAAGTCTCCGGCAGGCACTTATTGTGATAGAATATTTCGTCAGGGGATATCCTGAGGGCCTTTGCAGGGGGGCCGGGATATTATGATTTTCAAGTGATATAATTTTGCAGAGGGGAAAGATTGAAAAAACTTTCAAAGGGGGGAATCATAATGAATATCTTCAGGGTTGTTCTCTTTTTTCTCTTCCTGTCTTTTTTCATGTATTCAAATGTATTCTCAGCCGAGTTGTACGGCCAGGTCGTTTATAAAGACGGCAGGCCCGCAGGATATGTTGAAATTCTGGTCAATGATAAAGTGAAAAGCCGCACGGACAGCTCCGGATTTTATTCGGTTGATCTGGAGAAGGGTGTATATAATGTGAGTGTGCAGGGTATTTCCAAGAGGATATTTTTACCCCGTAAAGGGGCAAGGGTCGATTTCAGAATCAATCGCAGATAAGGCTTTCCGGCAGACTTCGCTGCCCCGCCGGCGATATTTTGTGCCATTGCGGGGTGTAGTTAGGTATCAATACAACAGGGGAGGAAGATATGGGAGACGAAAAAGGCGTCACTAAACTGCAAAAGGCCGAGTCGATTGCCAAGATTATCGGCTCGGTGAGCATACCGGTTATAGGGCTTATCGTTACCATGGTCTTGAGTATCCAGGCCGAGAAAAACCGCCAGGCCCAGCTCTTTGCGGAAATTATGAGCAGGAGGGAGAGTTCCGACAGCGAGATAAGGGCGTCCATGTTCAGCACCCTTATGAAGAATTACCTCGGCAGCCTCTCCTCTGCGGGGACAGCGGCAGGTAACCGGAACAATCTCCAGGCGCTCCGGAAAAAGGTCGTGTTCCTGAAACTCCTTGTCAATAACTTCCAGGAGTATTTCAATGCAAAACCGCTTTTTGAAGATCTTTATGAAGAGATAAACGCCGCGTCACGGATTGATAATCTTGATAAAAGCGGGAGGGACTACCTGCTTGCCCTGAAAGAGATGCTGATTAAAACAGCAGGATCAACCGCAAAAAAACAGGAGATTATGCTGGCCAGGGGCAGTATCAGTCATTCATTTTTCCTTGAAAAAGGCGCGGTGAAATGTATAGCGCTCTATGATACAAAGGGGTTGAAGGTGAAAGCCGGGGAAGTTCTTGAAGATATTAATGATGAATACGACGGCACTTGCAGGGGGAGATTTAAATCGCATTCTGTTAAAGAGGAAGACTATGGAGAAGGCGATGCCGGGAAAGGTTCATCTTACTATTCCCTGGATATCACTGTTACGGAAGTTCATGACCACAAAGTCAAGGTTGCATTGACGGTTTACAGGGATTTCTTCAGGAACAACCTGTATGAGTATTCCAGAATGAAACAGGATAAAGTAGAGTTCACGGTCTCCTACTTTGATCTGCCTTTTATGGACAATAC